>NZ_JBSFHA010000152.1:0-12489 GCF_053596855.1 Streptomyces sp. NPDC001617 | reverse complement strand
GCCTGATGTTCGGCTACGCGACCGACGAGACGCCGACCCTCATGCCGCTGCCGATCTTCCTGGCGCACCGTCTGGCGAAGCGCCTCTCCGAGGTCCGCAAGAACGGCACGGTCCCCTATCTGCTCCCGGACGGCAAGACGCAGGTCACCATCGAGTACGACGGCGACAGTGCCGTCCGTCTCGACACGGTGGTGGTCTCCTCGCAGCACGCCTTTGACATCGACCTCGACTCACTACTGGCCCCGGACATCCGGGAGTTCGTGGTGGAGCCGGAGCTGAAGGCCCTGGCGCAGGAGGGCATCAAGCTGGACACCGAGGGCTGTCGTCTGCTGGTCAACCCGACCGGGCGTTTCGAGATCGGCGGCCCGATGGGTGACGCGGGCCTGACCGGCCGCAAGATCATCATCGACACGTACGGCGGGACGGCCCGCCACGGCGGCGGTGCCTTCTCCGGCAAGGACCCGTCCAAGGTGGACCGTTCGGCGGCGTACGCGATGCGCTGGGTGGCCAAGAACGTGGTCGCCGCCCGCCTGGCCTCGCGCTGCGAGGTCCAGGTCGCGTACGCGATCGGCAGGGCCGAGCCGGTAGGCCTCTTCGTCGAGACGTTCGGCACCGAGAACCTGCCCGTGCCGGACATCCAGAACGCCGTCACCGACGTCTTCGACCTCCGCCCGGCCGCCCTCGTCCAGGACCTCGACCTGCTCCGCCCGATCTACGCCCGCACCGCGGCCTACGGCCACTTCGGCCGCGAGCTCTCCGGCTTCACCTGGGAGCGCACCGACCGGGTGGATGTCCTGCGCAAGGCCGCGGGCCTGCACTGAACTCCCCACTCCCCACTCCCCGCTCCGCCCCGCTTCGCGCCGTCCCGTCCACAGTCCGAGGAGAACCCCAGTGCGTATCGCCGTGTCAGGCTCCATCGCGATCGACCATCTCATGGTCTACCCGGGCCGGTTCGCGGAGCAGTTGATCGCCGAAATGGTCGAGCACGTGTCCCTGTCCTTCCTGGCCGACCGCCTCGAGGTCCGGGAGGGAGGCGTGGCCGCGAACATCTCCTTCGGCCTGGGCCGCCTCGGCCTGCGCCCGGTGCTCGTGGGCGCCGCGGGCCTCGACTTCGCCGCCTACGGAGAGCGGCTGCGTGAGGCCGGCGTGGACATCGGGTCGGTCCGCGTCAGCGAGACCCTGCACACGGCGCGTTTCGTGTGCACCACGGACGCCGACCAGAACCAGATCGCGACGTTCTACGCGGGCGCCATGGCCGAGGCCGGCCGGATCGACCTCGCCGACGTGCACCGGCGCACGGGCGGCCTCGACCTGGTCCTCGTCGGCGCCGACGACCCCGAGGCCATGCTGCGGCACACGGCCGCCGCGCATGCGCTCGGCGTCCCGGTCGCGGCCGACCCCTCCCAACAACTGGCCCGCCTCGACACCGGGCAGACGCGGCGTCTGGTGGACGGGGCCCGGCTGCTGTTCACCAACGAGTACGAGAGCGCGCTGTTGTGCGAGCGCACCGGTTGGAGCGAGCGGGAGGTACTGCGGCGCGTGGGCACCTGGCTCGTCACGCGTGGCGCCGAGGGCGTATCGATCATGGAGACCGGAGGGCGGCGCAGGGACGTCCCGGCCGTGGCGACGGACGGCGTGGTGGATCCGACCGGTGGGGGCGACGCCTTCCGGGCCGGATTCCTCGCGGGGCTGGCCTGGGAGCTGCCGTACGAGCGGGCGGCGCAACTGGGGTGTGCGCTGGCCACGTTGGTGCTCGAATCCGTCGGAACCCAGGAGTACAAGCTGCTTCCCTCCGACATCCTGGCCCGCATCGGCCGGAGCTTCGGTGCCGACGCGGCGCGGGAGATCGGGGGGCGACTGTGACGACACTGCGTGACGTCCTCGCTCGGCGTACGCCCACGTTCTCCTTCGAGTTCTTCCCGCCGAGGACCGACGCCGGAGCACGGAGCCTGTGGCAGGCGATCCGCCGGATCGAGCGGCTGGCGCCGGACTTCGTGTCGGTGACCTACGGGGCGGGCGGCTCCTCCAGAGACCGCACCGTCGAGCTGACGCAACGGATCGCGACCGAGACGACCCTGCGCCCGGTCGCCCATCTCACCGCGGTCGGGCACTCCGTGTCGGAACTGCGCCACATCATCGGCCAGTACGCCGACGTCGGCGTACGGGACGTCCTGGTCCTGCGCGGTGACCCGCCCGGCGCCCCTGGCGCACCCTGGATCCCGCACCCCGACGGCTTCGCCCACGCCCATGAACTGGTCTCCCTGGTAAGGGAGTTGGGAGACTTCGGCATCGGTGTCGCGGCGTTCCCCGAACGCCATCCGCGCTCCCCGGACTGGGACAGCGACATCCGGCACTTCGTCGCCAAGTGCAGGGCGGGAGCCGACTACGCCATCACGCAGATGTTCTTCCGCGTCGACGACTATCTGCGGCTGCGCGACAGGGTGGCCGCGGCGGGCTGCGACATCCCGATCATCCCGGAGATCATGCCCGCCACCGACGTACATCAGATCGGCCGCTTCGCCGAACTGAGCGGCGCCGCCTTCCCGGAGGAACTGGCACACCGCCTGGACGCCGTGCGGGACGACCCGGAGCAGGGCCACCGCATCGGAGTCGCACACGCCACCGCCATGGCCGAGCGGCTCCTCGCCGAAGGAGCCCCCGGACTGCACTACATCACGCTCAACCGCTCGACGGCGACGCTCGAGATCCACCGCAACGTACTGAGCACGAGGAGTACGCGGTATGTCCTGGCGGACCAGCGCTGACGACGCGGCCCGGGCGTCGCGGGCCGCGCCGCTCTCACGGGGTCGCGTGCACGTCCGGGACGTCGAGGACCCGCAGGAAGGCGGTCGCCGCCGGGGTGCGGCCCTCGGCGCTCCAGATGATGTACTCGACCCGGGCCGGCGCGTCGATGACCTCGACGGTGGTCACGCCGCTGAGCTGGGCCGCGTAGGCGGAGGGGAGCATCGCCACGCCGAGGCCCTGTCCGACCATCCGGGCCAGGAAGTCGGCGTTGGTCACCTCGAAGGCCACGTCGCGGACCAGGCCGGCGGCGGAGAAGGCCAGGTCGGACTGGACGCGGCCGGCGGTCTTGGCCGGGAGGTCCACGAACACCTCCGAGGACAGCCGCTGCAGGTCGACGGCCGGTTCGTCGGCGAGGGGATGATCCGGGGCGATGACGGCGACGAGCCGGTCACGGGCGAGTTCCCGGGCGCTGACGCCTTCGGGCCGCATGGTGGTCGGCAGTCCGAGGAACGCGACCTCGATGGTGCCCTGCTTGACCTGCTCGACGAGATCGTCGCTCGCGCCCACGCGGAGACTGATGCGCACCTGGGGATACCGCTGGTGGTAGTCGCGCAGCGCGCCCGGGATGTCGACGGCGGCGACGGACGGGATCAGACCCACGGAGAGCCGCCCGCGGACCTCACCGATGGCGGCGGCGACCTCGAGGGACGCGCGCTCGGCGGACTCCAGGCACTGGCGGGCGGCGGGGAGGAACGCCGCACCGGCCGGCGTGAGCCGGACCCGGCGGGTGGTGCGCTCGAACAGCTTGGCACCCAGCTCCTGTTCCAGACGCGCGATCTGATGACTGAGGGCGGACTGGACGACCAGACAGCGCTCGGCGGCGCGGGTGAAGCTGTTCGTCTCGGCGACGGCGACCACATAGCGCATCTGCTGCAGCTCCATGGTGATCCATCTTGCATCAAGATAAATGAGATGACAAACATGTGTTGGACTCATTGATGGCCGCCGGTCCAGAATTTGAACGTGCCACACCGCCACGCCGATTTCCGATGTCGACGAATTCGAGCCGGGTGGCGACTTTCCCATCCCGACCGGAAGGACCGGCCCATCATGACCAGCATGCCGTCAAATGAGGCGGAGACCGTCGTCGACATGTGGTTCGACCCCCGCTGCCCGTGGGCGTGGATCACCTCCCGTTGGCTGCTCGAGGTCGAAAAGGTGCGGTCCATCGAAACCCGTTTCCATGTGATGAGCCTCTCGGTGCTCAATGAGGGACGGGAAGTTCCGGACAAATACAAGCAGGGAATGATCGACGGCTGGGGCCCGGTGCGCGTCTGCATCGCCGCCGAACAGCAGCACGGTACGGAAGTCCTGCGGCCGCTCTACAACGCCATGGGGACCCTGATTCACCACAAGAAGGCGGGCCTGAAGCGCGACATGATGCTCGCGGCCCTCGCCGAAGCCGATCTGCCCGCGGAACTCGTCGAGGTGGCGGACACCACCGACTACGACAAGACACTGCGCGCCAGTCACCATGCCGGAATGGACCCGGTCGGCTCCGAGGTCGGTACTCCGGTCATTCACGTTCCTGGTGCCGACGGCGAACTCATCGCGTTCTTCGGCCCGGTGATCTCACCCGCTCCGCGCGGCGAGGCGGCCGGCCGCCTGTGGGACGCCGTGCTCGCCATGGCAGGCACCGACGGATTCTTCGAACTGAAGCGCACGCGCACACGCGATGCCATTTTCGACTAGTCGCTCTCAGGGAATTCCGACGTGAACGCAAATCCATTTCCTGGCATCGGTGCATTCGATGACAGGTTTTCCGAAGCGGAGGGTGGTGCGCCGTGAACAGTGGCCGGCAACTCCTCACCTCGGGTGTGACGGCCCTTGCGCCGGCGATCTGGGGAAGTACCTATCTGGTGACGACGGAATGGTTACCCCCGGACCGTCCCCTGCTCGCCACCACCGTGCGGGCGCTTCCCTCGGGGCTGATCCTGCTGCTCATCTCCCGCGTCCTGCCGAAGGGCACGTGGCTGTGGCGTTCCCTGGTGCTCGGCACGCTCAACATCGGTGCCTTCAACCTGCTGTTGTTCGTCGCCGCCTACCGTCTGCCGGGTGGCATCGCGGCGATGATCATGGCGGTGCAGCCGATGATCGTGCTGATCCTGGCGGCGCTCGTCATCGGTGACAGAATCCGCGCCGTACACGTGGTGGCCTGCGCCCTCGGCGCGGCCGGTGTCGTCCTGCTGGTGTTCAAGGGGTCGGCGGCACTCGACCTCGTCGGCGTGGCGGCCGCGCTCGGCGGGGCGGCCTGTATGGCCACCGGCATCACGTTCACCAAACGCTGGGGGCGGCCCGAGGGCGTGGGCCTGCTTCCCTTCACCGGCTGGCAGTTGACCGCGGGCGGGCTCGTGTCACTGCCCTTCACCCTGTCCGTCGAAGGGCTGCCGGCCTCCCTCACGGGAACCAACATCTTCGGGTTCGCTTACCTCATCTCCCTCGGCGCGGTGATCAGTTACGCGCTCTGGTTCCGCGGGATCGAGAAGCTGCCGGCCCTGGCGGTCTCCTTCCTGGCCCTCGGCAGTCCGATCGTCGCGACCATCCTCGGAATCGCTTTCGAGGACGAGACGTTCTCGGCCCTCCAGATGGTCGGAATCCTGGTGATCCTCATCGCCGTGGTGCTCGCGCAACCCAGGCCGGCCAAGCCGCGTACGACGACCGCCGAGAACCCTCCCACCGGGGAGGAACCCGCGGTGCTCGGGTCGAAGCCCGCCGTGGGGCGCAGCGGAACCGGTTTATGACGCCCTGTGCCGCAGGCCCCAGACATCACCAGATTGTTGGAGAGAAGTCATGTCCGTACAGCAACAAGAGCGTTCGCCCTCGGCCGTCAAGGGATGGCTCGGCGTCGCCGCCATCACCGCCAGCCTGTTCGTCTTCCTCACCACCGAGTTGATGCCCGTCGGCCTGCTCACCCCGCTCAGCAAGAGCCTCGACATCTCCGTCGGTGTCGCCGGTCTCATGGTGACCGCGCAGGGCGTCGCCGCCGGCCTCGGCGTACCGTTCATCGTCGCCTGGACACGGCGCGTCAACCGACGCTTGCTGCTGTCCACCCTGCTCGCGGTCCTGGCCGTGGGAAACCTCATCACCTCCGTTTCGCCGAACTACCCGCTGATTCTCGCGACACGGCTGTGCATGGGATTCGCCAGTGGCGTCTTCTGGGCCATCGGCGTGAGCATGGCCATGCGCATCGTGCCCGAGCGCCACGCGAGCCGGGCGGCCGCGGTCGTGATGTCCGGCATCTCCATCGCGACGGTCGTGGGTATTCCGCTCGGCACCATCGTCGAAGCCCACACGAACTGGCGGACCACCTTCGCCATCTGGGCCGGCCTCAGCCTGCTGGTGTTCTTCGCGGTCGCGGCGATCATTCCGTCGCTGCCGTCGGAGAACGCGGTGTCGGTGCGGGAGGTCTTCGGGCTGCCGGTCAGGAACGGCCAGCTTCGCACGGTGCTGCTCATCGTCATCTTCTTCGTGCTCGGCCACTTCGGTGCCTACACGTTCGTGCGCCCCTACCTGGAGGACGAGGCATCCGCCTCGGCCACCTTCATCACGGTCGTGCTGATCATCTTCGGTGTCGGCGGTGCCATCGGAAACTTCGTCGCCGGATACACGGTGAACAGGAGCCTGCGAGGCACCTTCGTCGTCGGGCTGGTGGGGCTCCTCGCGGCCCTGCTGCTGCTTCGTACCATCGGTGACGGGGAGTCCGGCGCCGTCGTCGCGCTGGTCCTGTGGGGACTCTCCTTCGGTGCCGTGCAGCTGTCCCAGGTCAACATGACGCTCGCCGCCGCGCCCGAGACGTTCGAAGCCGCGATGTCGCTCAACACCATGGCGTACAACACCTGCATCGCGCTCGGGGCACTGTTCGGCGGACTGTTCGTCGACCACGTGGGTGTCACGAGCGTCATCTGGTTCGGTGTGGTGCTGGCGGCCGCGTCGCTGCTTCTCAGGCTCGGCACCGGCTGGAAGAAGAAGATTTCGACGAACGCCGTTTCCGAGGACGATCTGGCGCCCACCCACTGATGGATCCGTCCTCCTGAAAAGAGTCCATCGCGCGCCCCTTGGTGAACTGTCCTTTCGCCAAGGGGAGTTGCGCGATGGGCTTTTTTCTATTTCCGGACGCTTTCAGAATTCGGCGGCCGATGGCTGATTTACGCCCTGTTCGTCGAAAGGGTTTATGAGCCATGATTGATTCCAGACGAGCTTTTGGGACCTCGTGACCGAGCCGGCTGCCGCATCTGCGCATTTCCCCGGCCTGTCCCGTTCGTATCTCGTCCTCCGGCGAAACTCTGCCTTTCGAACCCTGTCCGAACCGGGAGTGGAAGCACGATGACGACAAGCACCGCAACCGCCCTGCACGACCAGGTCGCCTCGCTCATGGACGAGTTGGAGCGGCACGACGTCTACGACAACGACTACTTCAAGTTCCTCCAGGACACCCAGTGGAACAGTCGGACCTACGACCTTCACCGGGCCAACTTCTTCCACCGGACCGAGGGCACGGTCAAGGGCATAGCCCATGTGTGCGCCCAGGCGGCGGCTCACGACGACCGCGACACGCTGACCCTGTTCTCCTTCATCCTCAACGAGGAGACCGGAAGCGGCGAGGCCGCCAGGTGCCACGAGGTCCTGATGGAGAACGCCCACAACATGCTCGGCGAGGTCGAGTTCGGACTGCCGGCGCTGCGCGTGAAGGAGGCGCGCGACAGCGACCTGGTCATCCCCGAGACGGTCGCGTACCGCGAGCGCACCCGGGAGCTGGTGGGCGGCAGCTACCAGCGCATGCTGGGCGTCGCCATGGCCCTGGAGTCCCACGCCGACACCATGCTGCAGGTCTGCCGCACGGCCTTCCGCAACAGCAACACCGGGCTGCCGGAGGCCGAGTTCGTCGACAACGTCGAGATCTACTTCAACGTCCACGTCGGCGACGAGGGCGTCGAGGAGCGGCACGCCGCCGACGCGAGGAAGTGCGTCGTGAACAACTGCCGTACCGAGGCGGACGTCGCCGAGATCGCCTATGGCGCGACCGAGACCCTCAACATCCAGCTGGAGATGTGGAACGCGATGTACAAGCACGTCACGAGTTGAGTTCCACACCCACAGAGAGGCAGCTCGTAAGGCCGTGCAGAAGACAAGAGGTATCTCCGACGCCGTCCTGGCCATTCCCGAATCGGCGACCCATGGAACCGCGGCGAAACTGGTCGCGCTCAATCAGGGACTCGCCCCCGACGACCAGATCATCGACCTCAGCATCGGTGCACTGGACACACCGACCGATCCCCGGATCGACCACGGGGTGATCGAATTCATCCGGACCCGGTCCGACGTGGTGCATGCCTTCGCGCCGGTCAAGGGATTCCCGTTTCTGCGCCAGTCCATCGCGGCGCGAGTGGCTCGCCTGCACGGAATCTCCTACGACCCGGACACGGAAATCCTGGTCACACCGGGCGGTGTGAAGGGCTCGATATCGGTCGCCTTCCACGCACTGCTCAATCCCGGGGACGAAGTCGTCATCCCCGTGCCCAACTGGCCCCACTACTCCGACATGGTACGGCTGCACGAAGCCGTACCCCGGACCGTCCTGGTCCCGGCGCGGGACGGCTTGACCGCGCCGGCTCTCGAGAAGGCGCTGTCGGAGCGCACGAAGATCGTCGTCCTCGGCGACTGCATCAACCCGACCGGAAAGATCTATGCGACCGAGGAACTCTCGGCGCTGGCCCGGGTCCTCGCCGAGCACAACAGGCGACGCGAGGCCCGCGGTGAGAGCCCGGTCCATGTTCTCTTCGACACCCCCTACGAAGCCCATGTCCTCGAAGACCGTGCCAGGACGTTCGCCGGCCTCGACGTGACGCTCGCCGACGGCAGCCGTTGCTCCATGCGGTCCTGGACGCTGTCGGTGACCGGACCCGGCAAGACCTATGGCATGCACGGCGATCGCATCGGGTACCTCTGCGGTCCCCCGGACATCGTGGAGGCAGCCGCGCGAGCGCAGGTCAACCTCACCTCGTTCGCGTCGACCTACGGCCAGATAGCGACGCACATCGCGCTGCAGCCGGAGATGGACGAGGTGGCGACCGCCAGGGCGAGGACCGCTCGCAGCAACCTCGAGGCCATGCTGCGGGAACTGGAGGCCGTCCCCTCGTTGAAGGTCGGCCGCCCCCAGGGGGGCTACTTCCTCTTCGTCGACCTGTCGAGCCATGCGGACGCCTACCGGAAACACGGCCACGTCACCGCCGAGCAGTTTCTGCTGGCCGAGGCGAAGGTCGCCACGATCTGCGGCAGTCATTTCGCCGAAGGCGAGCAGCTGAACCACTTCGTCAGGATCAACTGCGGTCGCAGCGGTGCGCTGCTGACCAAGGCGGGCAGCCGCATCAGGCACGTCCTCACCCGTCTGGAGACCTGACCTGCATGGCCACCACGGCGGGAAACGTCAAATACTGCATCATCGGTACGGGTTTCTCCGGTACATGTGCACTGTGGCATGTGGTGCGGCGACTGACCGATCCACATCGGCCGTCCCTGCTCCCGCCCTCGGCCATCACGATCGTCACGGTGGAGCAGGGGCCGGTGAGCGGGCCCGGATATCCGTACGCGAAGGACAACGTCCAGCTCGCACACCGGTGCAACAACGAGGCCGGCACCATGGGGATCCACGGCAATGACTTCGTCGATTGGATGGCCGAGAGCAAACCGTGGCTCATCCGGGACTTTCCGGAGCTCGTCCTCGAAACCCATCCCGGGATCGAGCTGGGGGAGTGGCAGCCCGACGACCATGGGTTCTATCCGCGGGCCCTGTTCGGCGCATATCTACGGCAACGCTTCCAGGAAGCCGTCGAGAAAGCGGTCGCGCACGGCATACGGGTGCAGCAGTACGTGCGCCACGAAGCCGTGGACGGCCGCACGACAGAGGACGGCTTCTGCGTTTCTCTCCGTGAACTCGCCACCGGCCGCGAGTTCACCGTGGACGGGATCGACCGGGCCCTGCTGGGCATCGGGCACTGGCAGTCCGAGGTGACCGGCCCACTCTCGGGACGGGACGGCTATGTCGCGTCGCCTTATCCACCGGACGCAGTGAAAGCCGCCCTTGCCGACCGGGTCGGGGCCCGCCGTGCACGCGGTGAGCGGCCACGGCTGTTCGTGCAGGGAATGGGCCCGAGCGGTATCGACGCCATCATGACCCTGTGCGACGAAGGCGAATTCACCTATACACACGACGGTCACATCGCCTCGTATCGACCGGCGCCGGGCCGCGAGCCGTTGCGTGTGGTCGCCGGGTCGCGCTCCGGGTTCTTCCCTCCTGTTCGGGGGCCGCTCGCACCGTATGAGCCGCACCATGTCACGGAGGACAACCTCGCCGCGATCCGGCGCGATCACCGGGGGCAGCTGAAGATCGAGCCCGTTCTGGAGTTGCTGGACAGGGAACTGCGCCGGGCGACCGACGGGGCCCTGGGATGGAGTGATGTCGAGAGCCCGCCCTATCCCACCGCCCGGGAGAAGCTGGCGAGCGACCTGCGGGACTCGTCCACCGGAGATCTCGTCCACGCGATCGTCCTGAAGACACGGAGGATGCGCTTCTACAGCCGGCTCGCACCGGGTGAAAAGGCGGTGTACGACCGGCTGTTCGACACCCACTTCATTCGGACGGCCGTACCGATGCCGGCCGCGAACGCGGAGAAGATACTCGCCCTGATGGACGCCGGAATTCTGACGACGGTCGCGCTGGGCTATGACTGTCTACCCATCAAGGCGGGGGAAGACGGTGAATTCCGGATCACGTACCGCTCGGACAGCGGCGCGCCGGCCGTCCTGCGGGCGGACTGCGTGATCCGTGCCAGAGCGCAGGACTTCGGCGTGGCACGGCATCCGTCACTGTTCGTGCGGAACCTGCTGCGGCGAGGCGAGATCGTGCCGCACGAGGAAGGGGGATACGTCACCGGCGGCATCGCCCTCGACACCGGTGGCGGATACCGGGTGATGAAGCGGTCCGATGACGTTCTTCGCCCGTCCCCGCACCTGGCGGCCTTCGGTCCGCCCGTCAGGTTCTGGCAGAACGAGAAGAACTACGCCGGTGCATTCGTCGAGGCGGCCCAGTGGGTCGCCGACGACTGGATCGAGGCCACGACGGCGATCGACCGGGAATCCGTCGCAGTGGACGGTGCCGGGTTGGTCAGCAGCGAGACAGGGAGATGACTCATGGAAATGAAAGAGTTCCATTACCAGGACGGCCTGCGGGTCAGTGTGTTCAATCTCGACCACAAGGCGGTTCCCTATCATTTCCACCGTGAAGTGTCCGACATGATGTACTGCTCGCGGGGCCAGATCACGATCGAACTGCCCGACACGGGCGACGTGTTCACCGTGCAGCCGGGCGAGGTGTTCCAGGTCCCCAGCCCCAGCAGGCACAGGTTCGTCAACGGAGCACCCGTCGGCACGCCCTCGCGCTATGTGCTTCTGCAGATCGGCGAGTTCGACATCAACTTCGTCCCGGCCGCCCAGGAGTTGGCGGAGCGGTTCGCCGGGCGCGCGAAGACGCTCGTCACCAACGGCGCCGTCTACATCGAGGACCGCAAGGACGACATCACCGAACTCGCCGATCGCTTCGAGCGGGTGAAGCCCGACGACCTGACCTCGGACGAGCAGCGCGACGTCGTGGAGGCGCTGCGCTCCTTCGCCTCCCGCGGCACCGAGACGGGGCACCCACGGGCAGCCGTCCACCCGTGATCTCCACGCACCTGCACTCTCCCGACCTGACCATCGTCACGATGATCGTTCTGACGTTCTTCGTGGGTGGACTGGTCAAGGGCCTGACCGGCCTCGGCCTGCCGCCCGTCGTCCTCGGGATTCTCACTGCGGCGATCGGGATTCAGCCCGCGAAGGCGCTGATTCTCGTTCCGACGTTCCTGACCAACGTCCTGCAGGCGTCGAGTGGCGGGCACGGCCGGAAGGTCGTACGGATCACCTGGCCGTTTCTGCTGGCCGCCACGGTGTTCACAGCGTCCGGCGCGTTCACGTTGAGCTACTTCCGGGCGGACGTGATGTCGGCTCTGCTCGGCCTGGGACTGGCCGTGTACGGAGTACTCGGGCTGTTCCGGCTGCGGGTGAACATCCGCCACAAGAGGTGGCACCACCCCGTGGGGGTGCTCTCCGGGGCCACCAACGGGTTCCTCACCGGGATGACCGGCTCCTCGGCGGTCCCGGGGGTCTTCTACCTCCAGTCGCTCGGGCTCTCGCGCGACGAACTGGTGCAGGGCATGGGGATCCTCTTCACCCTCTCGACCGTCGGTCTGACCTGGTCGCTCCAGGCGCAGGACCTGCTCAGCGCGCAACTCGCCGTCATGTCCGCCGTGTCCTTGGCGCCGGCGTTCATAGGGATGTCGATCGGAAACCGGATCCGCAAGGGGATATCCGAGGAGAGGTTCAGAAAGGTTCTCTTCATCGCCCTGCTGGTTCTCGGACTGTACGTCGCCGTACAGAGTCTGCATCCATGGTGAGGTCAGGAGTCGGGACCTGGGTGCGCAGACTGGCCGCCGGCTGGGTCGGCCGGCCGGCCCAGCTGCTACTCGGAGTCACGGCGTGTATACGGTCGTATCCGACGACAGGGCGCACAAAAACGCGATCTGACGACACCGGCGATCTCGTGACCGGGGACCATCGGGAAGACGGCGGTACCCCAGCCCTCCTGGACCTGGT
>NZ_JBSFHA010000151.1:0-12840 GCF_053596855.1 Streptomyces sp. NPDC001617 | reverse complement strand
CCGGCCGCACCTGATCACAGGCTGCCTGCCGACCACCGGCCTGGACCTTCAGGGCCTGATCGAGACACCGGACATCACGGATTCAACCTGAGTAATCCCTCCTCAACCCACCCTCGTCCCCAGCTCCCATCCCGTCCGCCGTCGACCCACACACCGTGGAGCGGGCGTGGTTCATGGCGTCCAGGTGGAGCGCGCCGCTGTACGAACGACCTGGACGCCATGGGCCGCGTCTGCTCGGCTCTGCCTGGGTCGATGGCGGACGGGATGGGAGCTCCCCGCGCACACCACTACGGACCCGCGGCCGCGAACGGCGCCCCCTCCATCCCGGTGCCGGCCGATCCCCGCCGGAGGCATGGTTCTGACCGGGGCCTTGCCCGTATCGGTTTCTACTCAGGGCCGTAACTAGCTTGCGGCCCCAGGGGCCCGACCTCGGCGCCGTAGGCGCAGAGGGGTCGGGCCCAAGGGGCCAGCCCGCGCTTGCGCGGGCCCTTGAACCTGTAGAGAAAGCTGTAACTTTCAGCCGGACTGGGCCTGAAGTCCTGCGCACGCTGGGAGTCGGCGCTAGCCGGTGCCACCGTTCAGCGCTACCCAGGGCAGACGCCTCGTTCGCTCCGTGACGACGTCGGTGCTCTCCCTCAGCGGGCCTGCATAACCACACTGACCAGGTAGACCGCTCCACAGCTCGGACCTATCCGTTAATGTGTGCATCGCGTCTAATCGTATGGACGATGAGAGGACCGTTCACGTACGCGCACATCCCTTCCGTACGGCCAAACGTCCAGTGTGCCTGATGTCGACAAGGCCCGGGGGAGGGCTGTGGTGCCTGGAACAGGGTGGCACCATCCCTATAGGGTGAGCTATGTCTCGCGTGTCGCACCCTAAAACAGCGCACGCTCATGTGCGAAGGATGGCGATGGACGCTAGCGCTCGGATCGACTCATGTCTGCTGGATGTCGCAGACCTGAGCATGGAAGCGCTGGACGGCTTGCTCGAGGAGCTGCCCTCCAACGCGCTGGGCGCGGCGTTGCGACGAATGGTCGACGAGGCGGTCAACCCGGTCGGGGTGCCGTACGCCGCTTTCGATTCCGCGATGATCTGAGCGCATCCCCGCCCTCCCCCTTCTTCTCTTCCGCGCACCCGGCAGATGTCCGAAGCCGACAGCTTGAGTCATCAACCCTCGGGGTATGACCCGGACATGCTCCGGCATGCAGGTGGCACACCGTCAGGTCGACTGGGGAGCTATCGGGGGGCGCCTTGGTTCAGGAGCCGTACTTCTTCCTCAGCTACGCGCGGAAGGACAGTCCGGACGAGTTCGTCAAGCGGTTCTACGACGATCTCGTGCTGGAGCTCCGCCGGATCGGCGCCGATCCGGCAGCACAGCCGCCGTTCCGGGACGTCGAAGGGCTCGGGCTGGGTGATGACTGGGCGCGGGTGCTCGGTGCCGCGGTCGGGCACTGCCGTGCCTTCGTCGCGTTGTACTCCCCGGCGTACCTGAACAGCGAGTACTGCGGCAAGGAGTGGACGGCCTTCCAGGAGAGGCTGCGGGAGTACCGCCGGGAGACCGAGATCGACGTCCCCGCGCTGGTTCCGGTGCTGTGGGCGCCCATGGTGGGGGATCTGCCGGAGGAGATCGCCCGCTTCCAGTACCACGAGGGCGGTATGGGCCAGGAGTACGTGGCACAGGGCCTGATGCAGATCCTCCGTACCAACCCGATGGGCGAGCAGTACCGCACGGTCGTCGAGAAGGTCGCCGCCCGGGTGAAAATGGCCGCGGACCGGTTCCGGCTGCCCTTCACGTCCGGTCTCGACCTCGGCGACGTGCACGGCCTGTTTCCGGTGCCGGGGCACCGGCGGGCCGCCGCACCGGGTGCCGGGCACGTGGAGATCTTCCTGGCCGCCGGCGTCGCCGACGCGTTGCCCGAGGGGCGGCTCCGGTCGGAGTACTACGGGCGCTCGCCGCGGGAATGGACGCCGTACCACCCTCCCAAGGACCCCACGGTCGCTCGCCGGGCCCAGCGGGTGATCATGGAGTCGGGCCCCTACACCAGCAGTGTCGAGGTCGTCGACGCCGCGCTGAGCAGCCGCCTCGACGAGTCGATGGCCAACAACCAGACGAGCATCCTGCTGGTCGATCCATGGGCCGCGCGCACCCCGGCCTACCGGGATGTGCTCGCGGACTACGACGGCCAGAACCGCCCTGCCACCGGTGTCCTCGTGCCCTGTCATGACTCCGACGAGGAGTCCGGCGGTGAGGATCTCTGGGAGGACCTCAGCCGGGTGTTCTGGCGCAACTGGCGCCGGCAGAACGACCCGCACGATCCCCTGTTCCGGGTGCGCGTGGGCGAGGAGGACTTCGACGACCGACTCGCCGTGATGCTGACCGTGGCCCAGAACCGGCTGATGGAGATGGAGGGCACCACTCCCTTCCGGCTCCCCACCGGTCCGACCCCGCCCCCGATGACCGGGCTCGCCATCCCGGGCCCGACCTCCGCTCCCGCCTCCGCGGGCCCGCCACTGCGGTTCCCGTTCCTCGGTGCCGCCCCCGCACCCCACCAGGACGCCGCCCCGCCCCCGCAGGAGCCGCCCGGCGGCCCATCCGCCACGAAGGACACAGACGATGACCAGTAGTCCCACCGGGCCGGGCAAGATCGTCACGTTCTACTCGTACAAGGGCGGCACCGGACGCACCATGGCGCTCGCCAACGTCGGCTGGATCCTCGCCAGTGGCGGGCACCGGGTTCTGCTGGTCGACTGGGACCTGGAGGCCCCGGGCCTGCACCGCTATCTGCACCCGCTGCTGGTCGATCCGGAACTGCGCTCGTCCGACGGCCTGATCAACATGGTGCAGGCCTATGTGCGCACCGTGCTCAGCCCCGAGCCGCCCACGGTCCGCGAGACCGTCGTCGGCCGCGGGTCGCGGGCGGCCGCGACCGCCACCGCCGAGACCGACGACTGGCTGCGGGCCGCCGCGGACCTGACGCCGTACACCGTCGGACTGTTGCTGGAACTCCCCTCCGGGGGGCGGCTGGACTTCCTTCCCGCCGGGCGCCAGTCGGCCGCCTACTCCGCCGCCGTCACCAGCTTCAACTGGCACAGCTTCTACGACCTGCGTCGCGGCGGATACTTCCTCCAGGCACTGCGCGAGGAGATGATCTCCTCCTACGACTATGTGCTGATCGACAGCCGGACCGGCGTGAGCGACACCTCCGGGATCTGCACCATCGTCCTGCCCGACGTCCTCGTCGACTGCTTCACGATGAGCGCCCAGAGCATCCGCGGCGGGGTGGACGCGGCGGCCGCCGTGCAGCGTTCCGCACCCCGCCCCATCAAGGTGCTGCCGGTCCCCATGAGGGTCGAGGAGGCCGAGACCGAGCGGCTGGAAGCCGGACGGGACTTCTCCCGCACCGAGTTCGAACCCTTCCTGAGCTGGCTCCCGCAGGAGGAGCACAGCCGCTACTGGGGTGAGATCGAGATCCCCTACAAAGCGTTCTACGCCTACGAGGAGATCCCCGCCACGGTCGCCGACCGGCCCCACCAGGAGCGCTCCCTGCTCACCGCGTTCGAGCGGCTCACCGAATGGATCTCGGAGGGCCGGGTGCGCCGGCTCGCCCCGCTGCCCGGGGACCGGCGAGCTGAACTGCGCGCCGCCTATCTGAGGGCACCCCGTACCCTGCCCACCCAGATCTACATCAGCTACTCGCCGTTGGGCCGAGTCTGGGCGGAGTGGACGGCAGAGGCGCTGGAATCGGTCGGTTACCAGGTTTCGCTGCACAGCACGGTCGCACCGGACGGCAGTGTCCTGCCCGAGGTGGCCGGCACCCTGAGTGGTCAGGGCCGGGTGCTCGCCCTGCTGTCGCCGGAGTACGCGGCCCAGTCGCGGGCCGCCACGATCCGCCTCCAGCTGGCCGGACACGAGACGCTCGCCGGCCCCGGCCTGGTCGCCGTCCGTCTCCAGGACCTCGACCCGGCGGCCATGGGCCCGTACCTCGACAGTGCGGTCGCCGACCTCACGCGGAGCGGCCCGGCCGAAGCCGTCGACCAGCTCCTGGCGGTCCTCGGGCCGCCCTCGGGCCGCCGCCTCCCGGACGGATCCGCCTCGGCCACCGCCACGGCCCTGCCGGGCTTCCCCGGCTCGATCCCGGCGGCCCAGCGCCTGCCGTCCCGCAACCTCTCCTTCACCGGACGCGCCCCACTGCTGGAACGACTGCGTGATCATTTCACCGCCGGGCCCACCGCCACCGTGCCCAGTCAGGCGCTGTACGGGCTCGGCGGCATGGGAAAGACGCAGACCGCTCTCGAGTACGCACACAGGTACAAATCGTCGTACGACGTGGTCTGGTGGATGAACGCCGCCCAGCCCGGCCTGATCCGCTCCGCACTCGCCGACCTCGCCCCCTACCTCGACCTGGAAGAGGGCGAGGACGTGGGCAGCACCGCCGAGGCCGTGCTGCGCGCCCTGGGGCAGGGACAGCCGTACGAGCGCTGGCTCCTGGTGTACGACAACGCCGGCAGCCCCAGGGAACTCGACGGCCTCCTGCCCGCGGGGCCGCCCGGCGGACATGTGCTGATCACCTCGCGGGACCGGGCCTGGGTCAACAGTGCGGGCCGGGCCGAGGTGGAGGTCTTCACCCGGGCGGAGAGCGTGGAACTGCTGCACAGGTTCAGCCCGTTGCTCTCCGCCGAGGACGCGGAACAGATCGCTCACGAACTCGGCGACCTGCCGCTCGCGGTGGGACAGACGGCGACCTGGCTGAGCGAGAGCAACATGCCGGTCGACCGCTACCTCGCCCAACTCCGCGACCGCCCCGCCGACATCCTCGACCACACCCAGCTGCCGCCCCGGGAGTACCCCAACTCCGCCGCACGGACCTGGCAGATCGCGGTGGAGGACCTGCGCAGGCGCGACCGGGCCGCCGCCGAGATGCTGGAGATCTGCTCCTTCTTCGGCCCCGATCCGATCCCCATGCGGCTGCTGTACGGCCGGGCCGTCACCCGGGCCCTGACCATGGACGCGGACGAACCCCGCGACGAGATGGCCGTCGCCCAGCTGTTGCGCCTCCTCAACCGGTACGGGCTGGCCCGCAGCGACCAGGGCAGTGAGACCCTGACCGTGCACCGGCTGGTCCAGGCGGTCATCCGGGACGGAGTCGGGGCACAGCGCTGGACGGAACTGCGCGGGGTGGTCCACACCGCACTGGCGGACGCCAACCCGGGCAACCCCGAGGCCACCGCCGACTGGGACGAGTACGACGAACTCCTGCCGCATCTGGAGCCATCGCGGGCGGCAGCCGACCCCAACCCCGAGGTCCGCAAGCTCATCACCGACTCGGTGCGCTACCTGTGGAAACGCAGCCTCTACGGCACGGCCCACGACCTCGCCGTACGCACTCTGGAACGCTGGGCACGGCCGGGCTTCGCGGGCGGCGGCCCCGACGACACGCACACCCTGCTGCTGCGTACCCAGCTGGGCAACGTGCTGCGCTCGCAGGGGCGGCTGGCGGAGGCGTACGAACTCGACGTCGACGTCATGCGCAGGTTCACCCGTACCAGGGGCGCCGAGTACCCGGCCACCCTTGCCGCGGCCTGCAACGTCGGCGCCGACCTGCGTGCGCTCGGCCGGTACCAAGAGGCCCGCGAGCTGGACCGGGCCACCTATGAGGCGGCGTACGCCGAATTCGGTGAGGACCACCAGCGCACCCTGATGTACGCCAACAACCTGGGCATGTCCGAGTACCTGGCGGGCGACCGCCGGGCCGCCCTGGAGCTGCACCGCTCGGCGTACGAACGGCAGCGGCAGAACCAGGGCAACATGAAGCCGCGCACTCTGAACCTGGCCAACAACTACGCCCGTGACCTGCGCGAGACGGGAGAGCTCCAACAGGCACTGAGTCTGTTGGAGACGACCACCCGCCTGTACCAACAGCTTCTCGGCGACGGGCACAGCGACACCCTGCGGGCCCGCAAGAACCTGGCCGTCGCCCTACGTCGGGACGGCCGCTACGGCGAGGCACGCGACATCGACCAGGACATCTACAACCGCTATCTCGTGGCCCACGGCGCCGACCACTACGACACCCTCGCCGTCGCCTGCAGCCTGGCCAGCGATCTCGCCGCGCTCGGCGAAACCAGGAAAGCGCTGAAGGAGTACGCCGAGCGGGCCCTCACCCGTTACAAGGACTACCTGGACGAGGAGCACCCGGTCACTCTGGTCTGCGCCAACAACATGTCGGTGTACCTCAGACTGCTGGGCGACACCGACGAGGCGCTCGCGCTCTCGGGACGCACCATGGAACACCTGCGCACTGTCCTCGGGGAGACCCACCCGTACACCTACAGCTGCATGCTCAACCACGCCAACGACCTGGTGGCGGCCGGCCGGATCCAAGAGGCCGCCGATGTGGGGACGAGGGCCCGGGACGGGCTGCTGGCCGCCCTCGGACCGGACCACTACGACGTCATCGGCAGCGCCTCCAACCTGTCGCTGAGCCTGCGCGAGCTGGACCGGGTCGCGGAGGCGGACGAACTGCTCGAAGACGCTCTGGCACGCGCGAAGCGCACCCTGGGAGAGGACCATCCGACGACGCTGGCGATCGCACGCGGGACGCGACTGGACTCCGACATCGAGCCGCCGACGACATAGGACGGCCACAGCGCCGGTACGGGGCCGGCCTCGGCGCGCCCGCCTCCGGACCGGTCCGGCGCACGGGAGGCGGCGCAGCCGTCCGGACCCGGCGTACCCGCGGGCTGACGGGCTGTAGGATGCGGCCACCCGCCAAGCCCCCCCATTCCCGTGCCGGACCGGCCGTCGGCGGGGGCGGCTGCGGCACCGGCGCGATCGAGCGAGGCCGGCCCATGGTTCCCTTCCGGCAGTTCCTGCTGAAGATCCACAGCCGCTGCAATCTCGCCTGCGACTACTGCTACGTCTATGAGTCGGTGGACCAGAGCTGGCGCGACCGCCCCCGCGCCATGGCCCCCGGCGCCGTGCGCCGAGCGGCCGCGCTGATCGCCGAGCACGCACGCGAACACGGCCTGGCCGAGGTCCACGTCGTCCTGCACGGCGGCGAGCCGCTGCTGGTGGGGGCAGCGCGACTGGACGCCATGCTGCGTGAACTCGCCGACGCCCTGCACGGGGTGGCGGCCCTACGGCTCACGCTGCAGACCAACGGCCTGCGGCTGGTCGAGGACCCGTCACTGCTGCCGATCCTGGCCCGCCACGGAGTCCGTGTCGGCATCAGCCTCGACGGCACCGCCGCCACGCACGACCGGCACCGCCGGCGCCCCGACGGACGCGGCAGCCACGCCGACGTGGCATGGGCGCTCCGGCTCCTCGCCGACGGCCCGCACCGCGCCCTGTACGCCGGAGTGCTGTGCACCGTCGACTTGGCCGCCGACCCCGTGGAGACCTACGAGGCGCTGTTGGAGTTCTCCCCGCCCCAGCTCAACCTCCTTCTGCCGCACGGAACTTGGGACACACCGCCGCCCGGCCTGGCCGACCGGACCAGCCCGCCCCGCAGGGCGCCCGGAGCCGTCCCCGAGGAACCGGTGCCGTACGCGCGATGGCTGTGCGCGGTGTTCGACCGCTGGTACGACGCACCGCGCCAAGAGACCGGGATCAGGCTCTTCGAGGAGATCCTGGCGCTGTTGCTCGGCGGCACCGCCCGCAGCGAGGTCGTCGGACTGACCCCGGTCGACCTCGTGGTGGTCGAGACCGACGGCACGATCGAGCAGGCCGACAGCCTCAAGGTCACCTACCCCGGGGCCCCCGCCACCGGCCTGGACGTCTTCCGGCACACCTTCGCCGACGCCGCCCGCCACGAGGCCTTCCGGGCCCGACAGCGTGGGCCGGCCGGCCTCGCCCCCGTCTGCGCCGCCTGCCCCCGCGCGGCGGTCTGCGGCGGCGGCCTGTACGCCCACCGCTACCATCCCGGGGCCACGCCGACCCCCTTCGCCGCACCGTCCGTCTACTGCCCGGACCTCGCCGTTCTCGTCGACCACATCGCCGACCGCCTGCGCCGGGACGTCACGGTGCTCCGTGCGGCGGCGCAGCCGGCGGCGAGATGACGGCGGCGCCCCGCGCCGGCCCCACCCGCGAGGAGCAAGCCCCCGTGCCCGTCCCGCCCACCGCCGCCACCCTCGGCACGCACGATTTCGACCCGGACCTGTTCGACGCCGTCGCCCGCGCCCGCGGCGGCACCGCGGCCGTGGCGGAGCTGAGGCGCGGTCAGTTCAGCAAACGCATGCTGATGATGGTGGCCGTCCGCCGGTCGCTGCCCCCCGGCACCGGCTTCGACGAGCCCTACCGGCGACTGGCGCGTATGCACGGCGACGACCCGGACCGCTGGCGCGCGGTGATGCTTCATCCCTATCTGGACGAGGGCCTGGCCCGCGTGCTGGCCGAGTGCGCCCACGGCGGTCGACCCGACCTGGCCTGGTTCGGTGAGCTGGTCGACGGCGGACCGGCCGCGTTGTCCGGACCGCACCAGCTGTCCACCGAGTGCGACGGCGTGGCGCTGCGCGTGCGGCTGGCCGACCGTGGCCCCTTCAGGGACGTCCACGGCTACACCCCTGCCGAGCCGCAGAGCGCCGACGAGGTCGAATACTGGCAGCGGGCACTGGTCGGCGCCTGGCGGGTCCTGGTCCGCCGGCATCCCTGGCACGCCCGGGCCGTCGCCGCCTGTCTGTCCACCCTGGTGCCGCTGCGCCCCGCGCCGGGCGGCTCGTCGGTGAGTTCCGCGGCCCGCCGGGCCCACGGCGCCGTCGCCCTCTCGCCGCCCGGCGATCCCGTGCTCTTCGCCCTCACCCTGGTCCACGAGTTCCTGCACATCCAGCTCGGCGCCCTGCTCGACCTGGTCCCCCTGCACGGTCCGGCGTCGTCCGCCCGCTACCACGCCCCCTGGCGCCCCGACCCCCGGCCGTTGGACGCACTCCTCCAGGGGACCTACGCCCACCTGGGCGTCTGCGACTTCTGGCACACCGAACGGACCACGGCCGCGCGGCACCCCCGGGCCGAGCAGGAGTACGCCACCTGGCACGGATACACCTGCGGTGCCGTGGACACGCTCCTCGACAGCGGCGAACTCCTCCCGGCCGGCCGGCGCTTCACCGAGGGGATGCGCGAGGCACTCGCCCGGACGGGGTGAGACTCACCTCCGCCGTCTCAGGCTCGCCCGTCGCCCAGCTCCGCCTGCCGTCGCAGATGCGGTCCGTACTCCGGGTCCGCCAGGGCGGAGGCGAACTGGGCTGTCAGGTAGGCCAGGGGGTTGCCCGTGTCGTACCAGCGGCCCTGGATGACCTGGCCGTAGGCGGCCTTGGTGGCGGCGTAGGCGTTGATGGCGTCGGTGAGGTAGATCTCACCGGTGCGGTGCTGGTACCAGGCCTTGGTCTGTTTGCGGAGTTCGTCGACGATGCCGGGGGTGATGACGTAGCCGCCGATGGCCGCGTAGGCGGAGGGCGCGTCCTGGGGCTTCGGCTTCTCGACCAGGCCCGTGATGCGCAGGAGGCCGTCGCCGAGGTCCTCCTTGACGCGGGGGACGCCGTAGCGCTGGGAGTCGGCCGGGTCCATGGGCAGCAGGGCGAGGACCGGGCAGCTGGTGGCCTCGTAGGCGCGGATCAGCTGCTGGGCGCGCGGGACGTCGGCCACGAAGACGTCGTCCGGCCACAGGACGAGGATCGGCTCGTCGCCGACGTTGCGGGCGGCGTTGAGGACGGGCGTGCCGTTGCCGTACGGGCCGTGCTGGTCGAGGTAGGTGATGTGGCCGCGCCGGGACAGCTCGCCGACCTCCTCCACGGCGTCCGCGTACGCCGTCTTGCCGTCCGCCCGCAGCTGGGCGACCAGCCCCGGATTCGGCCGGAAATGCTCCTGGATCAGGCCCTTGCCGCCGGACACGACGATCGTGATGTCGGTGATCCCGGACGCCACGAGTTCGCGGACGGTGTGCTCGATGACCGGCTTGTCGCCGACCGGCAGCATCTCCTTCGGGATCGCCTTGGTGAGCGGGAGCAGGCGGGAGCCCAGCCCGGCGGCGGGGATGACTGCCCTGCGGATCGTCGTGGCCATGGAGTCCCTTTCGTCGGAAAGCCGGTCGCGGTTCCGGTCTCGTTCAGGAAACGCTGCCCGCGGGCCGATGCCGGAAGCCCCGGGTGAACAGTTCCGGACAGGCGGGTGGAGCGGTGACGAAGAGGTCGGCTTCACGCCTCCTCCGCCAGCTCCGCCACGCCCGTCACCCGGTGCAGCGGATACGTCCGTACCTCGTCCGCCGTGTGGTCGTACGCCGTCACGAAGCCGCCCTCGACGCGGATCGGGGCGATCACGCGCTGGCTGGCGGCGCCCTCGGCGTTGACGTAGCCGATCCACAGGGCCTCGCCGGTCAGGACGGCCGCCTGCATGGTGGCGAGGGTCTCGGCGGAGCTGGTGCGGGGCAGGTCGGTGGAGGGGGAGGCCGAAGGGGCCTGTTTGCGCGGGGTCGTGGAGGCCAGGTCGCCTGCCCTGATCGCGCGGATCGCCGCCGCGAGGAGCGTGGCGTCCGGGGCCGGCGGGCCGTCGGGGACCGGCTCGGGGGCCGTGCGCGGCGGGGTGCGGTGGGCGTCGGCGCGGGTGATCAGGACGTCGCCCTCGGCCGACTCGGCGGCCGGCGCGAAGCCCATCGCGCGCAGGCCGTCCAGGAGGGTCGCCGGGTCGGCCTGGGTGGCAAGCACGGTCGGGGCGAGGCGGCGCAGGCGCAGGGCGGCGGCGCGCTTGTCGGCCATGATCTCGTTGAGCAGGGCGTCGTCGTCGCAGCGGACGTACGCCGAGGCCGCGCCCACCCGCAGATGCCCGTGCTTACGGGCCACGTCGTCGATCAGGTACGCCAGCGGCTGCGGGACCGGCGTACGGGAGTGCGCGGCGAGGAAGGCGTGCAGGTCGGAGGCGGCACGGCCGGCGTCCAGGGCGCGGCGGACGGAGCCGGGCGTGAAGCGGTAGACCGTCGCCCCGCCCTTCGACTCCACGTCGGCCAGGACGTCGAGCATGTCGGCGAGGGGGCGCTTGAGCGGGCCGGGGGCCACCGCCGTGAGGTCGGCCTGGAGCAGGACGTGGTCGAGGGGTTCGGGGAGGAGCGGGGTGAGGATGCGGGCGGCGGTCGCGGAGGCCACGGCCTGCTCGGCGGAGGAGAGGGGTTCGAGGGCGACCGGCACGTGATGGACGGGGAGTTTGTCCCCCGGTCCGGAAGAAGCAGAAGAACCAGAAGAATCGGCGGACTCGGCGGGCTCCCTCGTCGTGGCCCTCGGCGCCCCCAGCAGCGCCCTCCCCTGAGCCGACAGCGCCCCCCGTCCCGTCACCCCCAGCATCTCCGCCTCCGACAGCGTCCAGCGGGCGAGCCGGGCGCGCAGGTCGTCCTCGCGGCGCTGCGGGCGCTCCCACTGGAGGCGGGCCAGCACCGACTCGGGCGACGGTGAGGCGCCCTCCGGGAGACCGGCGAGGAGGGTCAGGACCCGGTGTCGTACCTCTGGCGCGGCGCCGCGGTCGAGGCCCGGGCCGAGCGCCGACAGCGTACGGTCCTTCGCGTCCCGGCCCCCGACCAGACCGGCCGTCCGGGTCGCCGTGAGCCAGGTCTCCACGAGGCGGGTCCAGCGCTGGGCGGCGGGCTGCTCCAGCCACTCGTCGTAGGCCGGGGTCGCCGCGTACCGCTCGTCGGCCTCGCCGTCGGAGGCCAACAGGCCGGTGGCGTAGGTGAGTTCGACCCAGAACGCGGCGATCGGCTCGGCGACGTCGAGGGCTACGGCGGTCCGCTTGAGGTCGCGCAGGCTCAGGCCGCCGGCCCGCAGCACGGCCGGCCCGCCCTCGTCCCAGTCCTTCAGCAGCTCCTCGACGGTGGCCAGCGCGGTGTACGCCTGTCCGGCCGCCGTCGTGTCCACAACCTGTGGATGGTGCGTGGCGGTCGGTTCGAGGGCGGGCGGGAGCGGTTCGGTGGCGCGGTGCGCGAGACCGGCGCGCAGGTGCAGGGCCACCTCGCGGGGGAGTACGACGGTGCCGGGCGCCGTGGGCAGCAGGAGGCCCCGGTCCAGGAGCCAGCGCAGGCGGGGTGCGGGGTCGGCGGTGACCTGGCCGTACGGCGGGCCCCAGACCAGCCGGTCGAGGACCTCCCGCGACTCCTCCGGCCCCTGGGCGAGGAGCGCGGCCATCCGCCTGCGGTCGGTGAACAGGCCGGTCAGCGCGGCCACCGCGGACACCGAGTCGTGGGTCGAGGGCAGCCCGGCGGTGGTGACGATCTCCTGGATACGGCCCGGAGACATACCGGCCGTCGCCTCCTGCACCGTCGGCCCGAGCCCCGTCGGGGACGGGTGCTGCGGGGACGGCGCCAGCAGCTCCCGTGCCGTCCGCACCAGCCGCAGCGTGTCGTCCGTGCCCCACACCAAGGCCTGCTCGCGCAGCGTGCGGAGGGCGCGGGGGAACGCCGCGGTGACCGTCGGGTCGCCCTGGTCGCCGGTCATCAGGCCGAGCAGTTCCCCGTACGACGCCGGGTCCGCCGCCACCGCCAGGGCCTGGGCCGTCTGCAGTGCGAAACGGTCCAGCCGCTCCAGGGCGCGGACGACCGAGGCGCGGGTGCCGGCGCGGGTGGCGAGCTGGGTGAGGTCGGTGGGGACGGGGGTGATGAGGTCGGGACGGGCGCGGAACAGCGCTGCCAGGGAGGGGTCGTCCCTGAGCCGGAGTGCCTCTGCGAGCGAGCGCGGGCCGGGGGTGCTCATCTGACCCACGTTAGCGGTTGCCCGGCGTGGCAGCGGGAGTCCCTGGGGGCTGCCGTGCAGGCCATGGGCTCCGCCGGCCAGCCGGTCCTGCGCGGCATCGAGCACATCCAGCGGCTC
>NZ_JBSFHA010000150.1:0-13207 GCF_053596855.1 Streptomyces sp. NPDC001617 | reverse complement strand
CAGCATGCACATGCCCAGCGGATGGCCTGCCCGGCGATCAGTACCTCGATCGAGCGATCACGAACCGAGGAAGATCGGACTTAACGCCCACTGAGGTCCGGGGCGTAGGCAGGTAGTTGGAACACCGTGAGCCAGTCGGTGTTCGCCGCGAAGAACTCGCGCAAGTCTGTGGTCAGGTGAATGCGGACGTTGTCCCAGACCAGCACGATCGGACCATCCAGCTGGATCCGGGCGCGGACCAGCAGGTCACGAAAGTCCCGCGAGCCGAAGCCCTTGGGCTGGTTCTTGCGTCCGTGGTATTCGCGGACTGCGTAGATCAGTCGCGACCGCTCACCTGCCTTGTAGCAGGTCATGCCCACCATGGACACGCGTCCCGAGCCTCGGCCTCTGACTTGCACCACCGGCGTCTGGCCGATCCGGCCCCATGTCCTGGCACGCGGCGGCGTCAGCGACTGGCCGGCCTCGTCTTCGAAGACGAGGCCGGCCGTTGCAGGCCGCCGCGGTGCTCTTACCCGCGGCCAGACCTCTTTCTTCCACAGCTCCACCGCGTCATTGTCACGCTCGATCGCGCGGCGCGCGGGCTGCTGCCACGACCAGCCGTGACGCTTGAGTAGTCGCCACGTGCCCTCCACTGTGTATGAGATACGGAAGAGCCGACCGATCAGTTTCTTGACCCGCGCCAGGGTCCATCGCTGGTCAGCCCAGCCGTGTGCGAGCGGTCCACGCTCCAACTCCCGCTCCAACCTGGCGACCTGGGCACCGCTGAGCCTCGGCCTACCGGGCGACCCCTTCGAGGCGACACCAGCCGCCCCGCCCTCACGCCACTGCCCCCGCCACCGTTCCACCGATCTTTCAGACACCCGAAGAGTGGCGGCAATGGCCTTGTTCCAATCCCCGGCCTCGAACCGAGCCACAGCATCCAGCCGCACTCGCTCCCGGGCTTCCCTCTCGGCGTCGGTCAAGCCCCCGCCCTGCGCGTACCTCACGGTCACAGCAGTACAGCGCAGAGGACTCAACGCTCAGCCGAACGACCCGACATCACCCAATCAAGTTCAGTAGCCGCTAACGTGCTGGTCACTAGCGGCTTTGGCCGCTAGCCTCGATCTTTCGTGAGGGTCCGCCGACGGAGTCGGCGGACCCTTTCGCTTTCTGAAGCTGATGGTGGGCAGGCCGACGGCCCCGTTGTCGCGTCGGGTTGGCGCCGGGTTCCACGGCCGGGGGCAAGCGGTGTTGTCGTCGGGATGGCGGGAGTTTGCTGATCAGCCGGGGGTGGCCAGGAGCGCGAGCCGTTCGAGGGCGGTGGTGATCTCGCCGGTCCAGGGCCAGTGCTGGGTGAGGCGGAGAATCTTGCGTCGGCCGGTGGGGAGCCAGAGCCCAGTTGGGGGAGCGTCGGGATCGGCCGGGCCGGTTGGTGGGTCGTCCGGTCCGATCGCGGTGGGTGCTGGCCCGCAGAAGCACTACACGGTCCAGCAGCAGCCGGCCGCCGGCTCCTGCCACTTCCGCTACGAGCACGGCGAACCGCTTGAGGACCCGAAATGCATGCCGGGTGGGGTCTCCCCGGCAGTGGCGCAGGCGAATCTGAAGTCGACGATCTGCCGCAAGGGCGGCTACACCGCTGGTGTACACCCCTCTGCGTACGTGACGGGCAAGGAGAAGAGGCTGAATGCCGCCTGCTACGGCTACACCGGCCGTATGGCGGATGCCGAGTACGACCACCTGATCAGTTTGCAGCTCGGAGGTGATCCCAACGACCCGCGCAACCTGTGGGTGGAGCCGGCTGACCCGGGCCACAAGAAGGGCGCCGGGGTGAACAACAAGAAGGACCCGGTGGAGACGAAGCTGCACACCGCGGTCTGCGCCGGCAAGGTGTCGCTTGCCGCCGCGCAGAAGGCCATCGTCACCGACTGGACCACCGCCCTGACCACCCTTCACCTGGGTTGAAGGAGGCTGCTGCCGCAAGGGGTGGCCGCGACGCCTCCAGGTGTGGGAAAGCCCTGGCTGGACGGGGGAGGCCAGCCAGGGCCGTGAGTGGTGGCGGGCGGAGGGCGGTCGCCTCTCGGCGGGATGCTCCATGGGGCTTCAGCCGAACGATCGTCCCCATGGGCTATTGGTGAGGCCCGGGGACACAGTCCCCTCCGCTAGCCACGTACTGGTCAACGGCGAACTGCCGCCGGTTGTTCCGCCATTGGTGCTTCGCGCCCCGTGAAGTGGCCCACACACCGGAGGGTCCCGTCGTCCGCGTCTGCAGGCGATCAATCCGCAAGTGCTGCTCCAACAGGCCGTGGACATGGGGGTGATGAGCCGGAAGTCGTTCGCCGGGTGTCCCTCAGCCGCGCTTGATCGCGCAAACGATTCACAACTGGGGGAGGCGGTTGTCCAGGGCGGGATTCGCCTTCACGGCACGGTCGCGGACGAGGTTGTAGTGGACCAGTTCGGCGGGATGGTCGCGTCGGATCCACGGGACCGTGGAGACGAAGCTCGCGAATTCTTCCGCGGCGGCGGTGACGGCGTCGCTGTCGCGGTGGTCGATGCCCAGCTGCATGGTGAGGATCGCCCATTGGGCCGTCCATATTTCCGACCCGGAATCACGGATGATCTTGTCTGTGGTGTCGTACATGTGGCGCACGCTGGCCGGTATCCAAAACCGCTCCCGCTCTCTGCGGGCCCGGTCGGTGGCGAGGACGAACTCGGTCTCGAACCGGGAGCGGGCTGCCGCCGGCAGGTAGAAGTGCGCCCCCGCCCGCTGACTGAAGTCGAAATAGCCGCGGGAGAGGGGGAGTGCGTCAAGGGGAGCGGTCTGGTGGCGCAGGTCGAGGGCGACATGGACGAGCTGGCTCGTCAGCACACAGGTGATGAGATGGCGCTCGGCCTCTTCGCACTCGGCCCGCTTGGCATCCTCGAGCGCCTGCCTCAGGACGTGCAGAGCGCGCAGATGATAGCCGTTGCCGCGCAGGGCGATGGCCTCGTCGTGGACGGCATACAGGGCGGCGGGCGCATACGGGCCCTGGAGCTGCCGTATCCGCTGCGCGGCCCAGACGGCGGCCATACGGGCCGACTGCTGGCGCAGCTCGATCGCACAGATCCGCAGCATCTCCGACTCAAGTCCGGCATCGGGCGAGGCGGGGTACTGGGCCAGCGCCCACATGCACACCTCCGTCAGCGCAGCGGCGCGCCCGTCCTTGCTGGTGTGAGCGTCGCGCAGGTCGTGAAGGAGTCCGGCCAGCCAGTCGGTGTCCGGCGGTCTGCTGCCGGAGCGGATTGTGGCGGGCACCAGGTGGATGAGGGACGCCGGCAGCGGCTGGCCGATGGCGAGGAAGGGAACGGGATAGCGGGAGGCGTCTTCCAACGGCAGCCGTTCGATGTGCTCCTTCAGATGGATCCGTAGCCGGTAGCCGCGGCTGCGGGCCGCGCTGCCCTGCGGGCGCGCCTTGCTGCGGGGCACGGGGGCGCCGCGCATCTGGGCGGCGAGCGTGTCCAGTGCGTGGGAGGCATCCTGGCGAGGGTCGCGGTCACCGACGTCGAGCTGCGCGTGCACGGCGGCGAGCGCGGCCTCCAGCTCGGCGGGGGAGAGTGCTTTATCGCGGGCCGCCGGCGCGCCGGGCGGGGGAAGCCGGAGGGCTACGGCGCGGTGCACATTGTGCACGTGACGCACCGTCAGATTCCACTTGGCGGCGAGGTTCTTCTTCGCTATCGGCACTGGTGCCATGCCCGCCGCCCGCAGCCAGATCGAGGCGTTGCGCGGACTGACATCGCCCAGGCCCACCAGCTTCGCCACGAAGGCGACGGGATGCTCGTGTCGGCCGGAAGCCTCTTCCACCGTTGCCTCCCCCGAGGAACGACCATCAGGCCGATACTTCCGATCTGCGTGACGTTAGGCGGCTTGGGTGGAGGTGTCTAGACAGTGGGGGTCATGGTGGCTGCCACACCCCGCCGTCAGACGGGGCCAACCACCGCCGGTCAACCGGCAGATGACCCCGAGGGGGATTTCGATGCTGGCACTCGAGTGGTCCGCCCTCGCCGTCCTGGCTCTTGGTCACCTCGTGCGCCTTTTGACGGTACGGTGTCTGGCCCGCAGTCAGGAACGCCGGGAGCACCAGCTGTTGCAGTTCCTGGCCGCATGCGCGGACAACCACGCCGCTCGGCGTCCCGTCGCCGAAGCCCTGCGCGCGCTGCAGACGGTGCCGGGCGCCGCAGAGCGCTCCCGGGGCGGTCCCTCGCGCGATCAAGGTGCCTCCGGCGGCGGGAACAGCTGACGCGCGCTGCGCCGCACGGGGGGCCTTCCCCCGTGATGGTGGACACGCTTCGTTGATCACGCGGCGAGTGTGAGCTTAGCCGCGTGGTGTCGGCGTTCGTATTCGTTGGGGCTGAGGTGGCCGTTGGCAGAGTGCCGGCGGCGGGTGTTGTAGCGGGTCAGCCAGGCAAATGCCGTCCTTCTGCAGGTGTCGGCGTCGCCGTAGTCGCGGGCGCCCTGGAGGGTCTCGCGTTTGAGGGACGCATGGAAGCTCTCGCAGGCCGCGTTGTCCGCGCTGGTGCCGACCGCGCCCATCGATCGGGTGACCCCGAGCCGGTCGCAGAGATCGGCGAAGGCTCTTGATCCGTATTGGGCTCCGTGGTCGGAGTGGAACACGGCGCCGTCCAGGCCGCCGCGGGTCGCAGCCGCCATCTGCAGTGCGTCGGTGACCAGGCTGGTGCGCATGTGGTCGGCGATGGACCAGCCGACGACCTTGCGGCTGAAGCAGTCCAGCACGGTCGCGAGATAGAGGAACTCTCCGTCTTCCAGGGGGAGATAGGTGATGTCGCCCATGTATTTCAGGCCGGGTTCGGGGGCGGTGAAGTCCCGCTGGAACAGGTCGGGAACCGGTGCGGTGGCCGGGTCCGGGATCGTGGTGCGGACGCGTCTGCGCAGGCGGATGCCGGTGATGGAGAACGTCCGCATGATGCGGGCGACGCGTTTCTCGTTCACCCGCAGACCCTTGTCCCGGAGTTCGGCGGTCACCCGTGGGGAGCCGTAGGCGCCTGCGGACTCGCGGTGGACCTCGCGGATCCGCTCGGCCAGGAGCCGGTCGTTGCCCTGCCGCAACGTCCTCGCCTGCCGGCCGGCAAGCCACTTGTAGTAGCTGGACCGGTTCACGTCCAGGACCTGGCAGAGCCGCTTCACCTCGTAGGTGTCCCGGTGGTCGTCGACGAACTGGAAGCGGCTCCTCACCAGTTCGTCTCCCCGGCGAAATACTTGGCTGCCTTGCGGAGTATGTCCCGCTCAGTGGCGAGTTTCCGCTCGCTCGCCTCGAGCTCGGCCACCCTCGCCTCAAGTTGCCTGATCCGCTCGTCCGGATCGTCGGACGGCACCGCTGCCCCCGGTTGGACGGCCGGCTGTGCGGCCGCAGTGGTGACACCACGGCGTTCGCGGTCCCGCAGTACCCACTCCCGCAGCGTGGCCCGGTTGATGCCGAGGTCGGTGGCGATGCTCTTGTATGTCGCCCCGGGCGTGGACTCGTACAGGGCCACGGCATCGGCCCTGAACTCGTCCGAGTAGTCCTTCATCGCCATCGGCGGTCTTCTCGCTTCCTCCGGATCAAGCAGATCCAGTATCAGCGTGTCCACCACTCAGGGGGAGGTCCCGGGAGGGGATGCGGAGCCGAAGGTACCGACCCCACCCATCCCCGCTCGGGAGAGCGCTTTCATCGCGAGCAAGCAACATGCCTTGATCGAGCAGGGCTTGCATCTCCAGGGTCCGTGTCGGCCACCTACCCCGCGTCGAAGCGTGCACGCAGCACCGCCCCGACGGTGATTCCTTCTCGAACTTCCGCGGTCGTCGTAGTCCTCGGGCTCGAGTAGCTGGCGACGGTGATGCGGGCGAACCTGTGCGGCCTTGCCCCTGGCACGCACGTCACAGTCCGGATGCGTCACCTCGGCAGCTGGTTCTTGCGCTGCGCCTGGCCCGAGAGCGCACCCGCCAGCGTTTGGACGCAGGAGCCGGTCCTGGGGCCGCGGCCACCCCGATGGAAGTCCTCCTGCTTGCCACGGACCGGGGCGACGGTCGGCGGGGAGCGGAGCCTGGTCCTCCGGGCGCCCCTGGTGCGCCGTGTGTGCTTCTTTCACGCCCTGCGCGCGCTCCAACTCTCCCTGTTTGAAGGTGCCTTGGGCCTCGTACGTTGGCCTGTTCGCCTCACGCGGGGCGGCTCCGGCGCGAGGCGGGCCGGGTTCGGCATCCGGTTCGGAAGGGGTGACACGTGGAAGCCACCGCGCTGCACGCGCGTCGGGAAAAAGTGGCCGCTGAGGCACAACAGTGGGCCGACGCACTGGTCGATTTCGGGCCCTACAACACGCTGTTGCACTTCAAGGACACCAAAACCGCGTCGCTGGATGTGACCGACGCGAATCCGCAGGCCCTGACCTCGCTCCTAGCCGCCCGCAAAACCCGCCTGGCCGCCCTGTTTCCCGCTGCCGCAGACCACGGTCCTGCCTGCACCCGTGCACGGAGCCTGCGCCGCAGGATGGTGGAGCTGGATGAGGAACAGGGCATCGAGGCCGGGCGCCTGGCTCTTGGCCTGTTGCGCGTCGACCCGCCGCCCACGCGCGGCAATACGCCTGTGCCGGCGCTGCGCGCCCCGCTGCTGCTTCAACCTCTGGCCATCCAGCCGCGTACCGCGTCCGAGAACGACTTCGTCCTCGAGGCTGCCGGCGAGGCGGAGATCAATCCGGTGCTTCTGTACGCGCTCAGCCGCCACTACGGCATGGACGGCGACACGGAAGTGCTCGCCGACAAGGTGTCCACCGCATTGGAGGAGTGCGCGGACCCGGCCGACCGCATCCCCCTCGCCTACGAGATCCTCGAGGCCGTTCTCGTCCGCAGCAACCTGACCGTCGAGCTGGAAGAACGCATCGTGGCGGGCGTCTTCAGCTTCGACCGGCTCCCTATGGTCCAGGACCTGCGCAACGCCACCGAACTGCTGGCCGACCACCCGGTCATCGCCGCCCTGGCCGGCGACAGGGAAGCAAACCGTGCCCTGGCCGAGGACACCGGCTCTCGTGCTCCAATCAGCGCCGACGACATCCCGCCCCGGTCGGAGTACCTCGTTCTCGACGCGGACGCCTCCCAGCAGAAGGTCATCAATGCCGCGCTGGCCGGCTCCCACCTGGTGATCGAAGGACCGCCGGGAACGGGCAAGAGCCAGACCATCGCCAACCTGATTACCACCTTCTCGGCCCTGGGTAAACGCGTCCTGTTCGTCGCCGAGAAACGCGCCGCGATCGAAGCCGTCACCGACAGCCTCGCCACCGTGGACCTGGACGGACTGGTCTTCGACCTCCACGGCAACAAACTCAGCCGCCGCCAGATCGCCCAGCAACTGCACGACGCCCTGGAGCGGGCAGGCCAGCAAGCCCCGCCTCGCCCGGCCGACCTGCACACCGGCCTGACCCACTACCGCGAGGAAACCCTCCGCCACATAAAGGAGTTCCACCAGCCGCTCGATCCCTGGCAGGTGAGCCCGCACCAGGCGATCACCCATCTGATGGGCTGCCCGCCATCCCATCACACCCGCCTGCGGCTGCGCGGCCCCGCACTGCGCCACCTCCACGGCGAGCACTACCGCCAGACCGAGCAGGATCTGCGGACGTTCGTCGCCACGAAAGGACTGACGGTCCGCCGCGGCGAATCCCCCTGGTCTTACACGCCGGCCCGCACCGAGGACGAACTGCGCACGGTGGTGGACGGCCTCGACCAGCTCGTCGGCACGGCGCTGAGCGACACCCGCCGGACCCTTGCGAACCTGGTGGACACCGCAGGCCTGCGCCGGGCCGACGATCTCCAGGGATGGCAGGCCCTGCTCGCCCTGCTGCAGGACGTCACCGCGACACTGGCCCGCTTCGAAGCGGCCGTCTTCGCCCCCGGCCTGGATGATCTCATCGCCGCCAGCGCGAGCCGCGCCTGGCGCAAGGAGCACGGCCGGCGCATCGGCTGGTGGATCCGCCGGAAACTGATCAAACGGGCGCGTGGCCTGACCAAGGACGGTCTGCGCGAACGCCCTGCGCTGCACGCCGCTCTGCGGCAGGCGGCCGACCAGCGCACTCGCTGGCAGTCGCTGTCCGTGACCAGTGGCGCGGACCCGTGGACCGTCCCCGGACTCTCCCGCGCCCTGGCCGCCTTCACCGATCTGCAGAGCCGTCTGGCCGCGATAGCCCTGTGCGTGCGCTGGGACGGCTGGCAGACCGCCCCCGCCGACGACGTAGACAAAACCATTCAGCGCCTCGACGGCGACCGCGACACCCTGCTGCGCATGCCCGAACTCAACCAGCTCACCGACCGGCTCGAAGCCGCCCAACTCGGCGGCCTCCTCGACGAGCTGGCACACGCGGACGCCGATCCCGACACGGCGGTGGCCACCTTCGACTACCTGTGGTGGTCGTCGGTGCTGGAGGAGGCCCGCATGCGCTCCGCCTACCTGCGGTCCTTCACCCGTCTCGAACACGACCACGTCGTCGAGCAGTTCCGCCTCCGTGACCGCGACCACCGGGACAGCAACCCCGCCCGCGTCCGCTACGAGGTCGCCACCCGGCTACGCAAGGTCCGCGACGCCCACCCCGACCAGAACACGCTGGTGCGCACCCAGGCCCGCCGTAAAACCCGGCACCTTCCGCTGCGCAGGCTCGTCGACAAGGCCCCCGACGTGTTGCTGGCCGCCAAGCCGTGCTGGGCCATGTCGCCCCTCGTCGTGAGCCGTGTCCTGCCGGCCACTCGACTGTTCGACGTCGTCATCTTCGACGAGGCCAGCCAGGTCCTGCCGCACGACGCGATGACCTCCATCATGCGCGCACGGCAGGTCATCGTCGCCGGAGACCCCCACCAGTTGCCGCCCACCACCTTCTTCCAGCGCGTCCTGAGCGGCACCCAGGAGCACACCGACGACGACCTCGACGACGCTGCGCCCCCGCCCGACTACGAGTCGCTGCTGGACCTGCTCTCCAGCCGGCTGCCCCGCGTCCACACCCTGAAATGGCACTACCGCAGCCGCGACGAACGCCTGATCGCCTTCTCCAACCACACCATCTACGACGACCGGCTCGTCACCTTCCCCGGTACCGCCCTCGCCAGCCCCATCCACCTGGTGGCCGTCGACGGCCACGCCCGGCCCGGCCAGAACGGTTCCGTCCCCGAGGAAGTCGAACGCGTCGTCGAACTGGCCCTCGACCACGCCACCCACACCCCTGATCTCAGCCTCGGCGTCATCACCATGGGCCAGCGCCACGCCGACCGCATCACCCTCGCCCTGCGCGATGCTCTTCAAGACCGGCCGGAACTCCAGGAGTTCTTTAGCCCCGACGCCGGACCCCGACGGCGTTTCTTCACCAAGAACCTCGAACAGGTCCAGGGCGACGAACGCGACGCCATCATCCTCAGCATCGGCTACGGCAAAGGCGCCAACGGCCGACTGTCCATGTCCTTCGGCCCGCTCAACAACGACGGGGGAGAGCGCCGTCTGAACGTCGCCATCACCCGCGCCCGCCAGACGATGACAGTCGTCAGCTCCTTCACCCACCACGACTTCGACCCCGGCAAACTCAAAAACACCCGCAACCGCGGGCCCGAACTGCTGCGCGCCTTCCTCGAGTACTGCTCCCACGGCGGAGACCTCCACCGCACCGGAACCGCACGCACCGACTGGAACCTCAACCCATTCGAACAGCAGGTCCTCACCACCCTCGAAGCCTCCAACGTCCCCGTCACACCGCAGTGGGGCGTGTCCGGCTACCGCATCGACTTCGCCCTCGGCCACCCCGAACGCCCCGGCCAGATGATCCTCGCCGTCGAGACCGACGGCGAGCGCTACCACAGCGCCCCCAGCGCCCGAGACCGCGACCGCCTGCGTCAGGCACACCTGGAACGACTCGGCTGGCGCTTCCACCGCATCTGGGCCGCCGACTGGTTCACCAACCCGAACACCGAACTCGAACGCCTCCTTGCCACCTGGCGCGATGCCGTACGACAGGCCGACGAAACCCCCGCCCACCCCGCCGGCATACCCCGCCCGGCAGCACCCCCGCCCCCGGCTTCTACCCAACGCCGCCCCCGCCCCGCCCTGCCCGCAGCGGATCGCATCGGCGACTACTCCGACGCTGACCTGCTGGCCTTGGCGTCCTGGCTGCTGAGCGACGGATTCCAACTCGACCGCGACACCCGCATCAACCAGGCCATCACTGAACTGGGCTTCAAAAAACGCGGCCGCGTCATCGTCGAACGTCTCACCTGCGCCTTCGAACAGGCCCAGCACACGGCAGACAAGGAGACCCAGCAGTGAAGCCCCTCGACCCCCTCACCCTCGAACGCGTCGCCCGCCTCATCGTCGACACCGACGGTCCCTTCGAACGCCGCGGCTACCAACTCACCCAGCTCCTCCAACGCGCTGGCTGGCCCCAGCCTGCCGAGTACGACGGCTCACCCCGCATCCCCTGGCTCACCGACATCCTCACCAGCACCGACGACTTGGCCGCCGTCAGCCGGCTGCTGTGCCGCATCTGCGACCCACTCGAATACGACGACGGCCTCGCCTCCGCCGACCTCATCCGCCAGGAACTCAACACCCACCTCGCCGCCGAACAGCTCACCGTCACCTACGTCTCCGGACGCCCCGTCCTGGGCCAGCCCGGCACCGACGGCCACACCACCGTCTTCACCGTCCCCGACGACCTCGAAGCCCGCATACGCCCTCTCGTCAGCAGCGAAGACTTCCTCCAGCAGCTCATGGAACGCGTCACCGAAACCCAGATCTGCGAACAGCACGGCGCCTACGGCCTCACCATCATCGGCATCGGCAGCTTCGCCGAAGCGCTGCTCCTGGACGTCCTCACCCACCGCGACCCCACCCTGCTGCAAGGCTTCCCCATGCCGAACGGCAAGCGGGTCGCTCCCGAACGGGCCAGCTTCTCCCTCCTGCTCGACACCGCCCGGACCCGAGGCTGGATCCAGATGGACGCCCACGACTTCATGAAGATCGTCCGCGACTACCGAAACTTCGTCCACCTGCGCCAGCAACAGGAACGAGGCGTCACACCCGACCGCGACACCGTCGGCATGTGCTGGGGTCCGGTCCTCGCCGTCCTCAACGACCTCGAAACCAGTCGCTAGCAGTCCGGCTGCGTTGCGCGCTCCGCCATGCCTCGAGCGACGGCACGCGGATCCGGCGGCCTGGCACGACCGGCGGCGGAAGGCGTGGCCGTCGGAGTCGGTGTCGAGGCCGACGGTCGGACGGAGCGGCGCGGCCTGCGCCTGTGGCCGGTCGGCACCGTCTTGGACAGCGCCCCGGTCGTCCCCTCCGTCAACCCTGGGATCGGCGAGCCGATCCCAGGCATATGCATCAGCCGCCCGCCTTCGTAGGTTCTCCTGCTGTGCCCAAGCCGTGGGTGGTGACGTACTGGCATTGCTTGCTGGAGTGCGGCTTGGGAAGGGCATACCGCGATCGTGAGGGGGCGGCATAGGTGGTGGTGCACTGGCGGTCGACGCTGCACGCTGAAAGGCCTCACTGGCCTCGGGGTCACGCATGCGCGAGGTGGTCAGCGGAGAGGTGTCACTAGGCCAGCTGAGGTTGGTGTAGATGCCGATGCGCGTCATTGCCTGAGCGGACGCGAGGCCGTGGTCACCCTTGACTCATGAGCAACCGTCCTCTCGTCGTCGTGGAGGCCCCGGACGACCGGGGACTGCGGGCCGTGCGAGTGCGAGGGGAGACCGTCGGCAGCGCCTGGTCGCGGCGCGACCTGGAGCGGCACGTTCGTCGGGCGGGCTCGCCGGAGCTGGATCTCGACGATCCTGCCCGGGTCCACTGGCTGGCGGACCCGTCTTGCTGGCCCGACCGACGATGGCGCAGACGAGGAGCCGGTGTCCTGATGGCGCTGGGGCTTCTCGCGTCCGCGTCGGTGCTTTTCCACGTGGGCAGCACAGACGCCTTCAACGCGCTGGCGTATGGGGGCCGAGTCATGGGTGTCGCCTTCCTCACTGCGGCACTGGTGGAAGCAGTTGCGACCCTCGCGGTGTGCGACTACTGGGGTAAGAGGGTCCTGCGCTACTCGGGCGCGGCGGTCCTGGTGGGCGTGGGCACCGTGACGGTCACGAACCTGATGTTCCTGATCACACAGATCCAGGGCTGCTCGTACACTCCGTTCCTCTGGCTCTGGATCACCCTGGTGCTGTGGGCTGCTTGGGCCTTTTGGCTGCTGACCCGTCAGAAGGCGTGGCAAGGGGTCCCGCATCCCAAGGGTGTCGCCCTCAGTGTGGTGGTGTCCGGCATCGTCGGAATCTCGAGCCTGGCTTATTCACAGATGTACGTTCCTTATTCGACGCCCGTAAGAATTCCCTTCAGTGTCTCGTTCGGTGATCCCACGGTGAGCGCGGACGGCGCTTCACTTCATGTTCCGGCACATATCGAGTTCCGTAACATGGGATCCGTGCGGATCTATGTCGTGGGCACCATGTGGACAGTCAATGGATGGCCTACCAAATTCACTGAGAAGGGCGTCAGCGAGGACACGTGGAAAAGCGACACGTGGGGTTACGACGAAGCGCTGAAGCACGTCGCCTACTCCCCTTCTCGCATGCTGGGAACCGGCAAATTCGCGGAGCCGGGGGACCGGTTGGACCCCGGCGTCGACCTCTCGCAGGATCGAGTGGTCGACGTGCCGCTGCGATCGGGGCTCGGTCGTGTGGAGATCGATGCGACCGCCTCGTTCATCCGAGCCGACCGGGGAAAACTGGGGAACAGCTACGGCGGTTCTGGCGCCCCTTCCTGGGACCTGGCGTCGGGGAAGCATCTTGTGGACGCTCCCCCCGGGGTCGCGCGTTCCGGTGATGATTTCTACCGCTACTACTCGAAGATTTACCACAGTAGCGAATTGCTGAACCTGACGCACGCTATCGACTACGCGACAACCTGGTGGGTTTTCCCCAAGTGGCATCAGGGTGATGATTTCGCCGAGGGCGACACGAACCCCGTCCTTGTCCCTTCCATCTCGCGGGACCCGGAAGGTGTGGAACGTCTCAGTGACTCGGAGCAGGAACCCTATGGGATGACCACGAATTCCCGATGGACCGAACGCAGCCTCGATGAACTTTTGAAGGCCGCTACTCAGGTTGAATCCGTGATGTCCGGTGTCTCGATCAGGCCCTGAAGGTCCAGGCCGGTGGTCGGCAGGCAGCCTGTGATCAGGTGCGGCCGGT
>NZ_JBSFHA010000149.1:0-13788 GCF_053596855.1 Streptomyces sp. NPDC001617 | reverse complement strand
ACGCCCGCCGCTGCGGGCGGACACCCCCCGCCCCGTCCCCTTCCCGCCGCGGGCGACTGACGGCCACATAGCAAACGCCGACTACCTGCACGCCCCCAAGGGGCGCGGGGAACTGCGCGACCGGCCACGACGGCGCCGCACTGTGATCCGCGGGCGACGGACGGCCCATGCCGGCGCAAGCCCCCTGCACGCCGCTAAGGGGCGCGGGGAACTGCGCGACCGGCCACGGCGGCGCCGCACTGTGATTCGCGGGCGACGGACGGCCCAACGCAACGCAGGCCCCCCTGCACGCCCTCAGGGGCGCGGGGAACTGCGCGACCGGCCACGGCGGCGCCGCACTGTGATCCGAGGGCCGGACGGCTCAACGCGACGCAGGCCCGCTGCACGCCCTCAGGGGGCGCGGGGAACTGCGCGACCGGCCACGGCGGCGCCGCACTGTGATTCGCGGGCGACGGACGGCCCAAAGCAACGCAGGCCCCCTGCACGCCCCCAAGGGGCGCGGGGAACTGCGCGACCAGCCCCCACGCACCCGCACCCGCCCTACGACCTGTCGCCGCAGTGCCTACGAGCGCCCGGCCCTCTCCCGTCGCCGCAGCAGAAGCAACCCTCCCGCGACGGTCGTGATCCCCGCGGCCGCAGCCCAGCCGACGATGTCAGTGGACCCCGTAGCCGCTAGGTCGGACCCTGCGGACGAGGGCGAGGCCGACGCAAGGCTCGTCGCCGCACCCGCCGCCGAAGGCGCCGAACTCGGTGAAGCCGGAGTGGTTGTCGTCGCCTTGTCCCGGGTGAACGCCAATGTCCCGAAGCCCAGTTGGTCGTAGCCGCCACTGTTGGGCCCGTAGTCCCCGCCGCCGCCCTCGGGCGCGGTCTTGGCGGCGATCCGGGTGAGGTACGTGGCCGACAAGCCCCGCCGCTTCGTGTAGTGGTTGGCGATCATCGCCCAGATGGGCCGGGTCATCGCGGGGTCCACGGACGCCGCCGCGCTGGCCGTCTCCGACCCCGACCACCCCCCGATCGCCCCCTTCCGGCGGGTGTTGGCGGTGTACCCCACCTCCCCGCCCATGCTCCACTTCGCCACGTACTGCGCCCCCTTGAGGAACCGGCTGTCGTCATAGCCGTAGAGATCGAACCCCTGGTTCCAGGCCATCTCGCAGAACGTGCCCATGAGACCGACGCCGAGGAGCGCGTGGCCCTGATCGCGGCCGGCCTCCAGCCATTCGGCCAGTCCGTCGTCGTACACGACGGGAATCGCGTTCTTGATCGACCCGAGCCCGGCGCCGTGCTTGAAGTAGTCGACGGCGCGGGCGACTTGGGCCTTGTCGTCGCAGAAGATGCCGGTGGCCAGGACGCAGGCCATGGCGGCGAGGTCCCAGTTGGTCCAGTAGTTGGTGACGACGGCGTTGTTGTGGTGGACGAGGAAGTCCTCGCTGAGGGGGGAGAAGACCTTGGTGAGCATCTCCTGGAAGCGGGCGAGGTCGAAGTCGCCGTGGTCGCGGACCAGTTCGGCGGCGTTGGCGGCCTGGTAGCCGTAGAGGCCGGCGGCGAGGAAGCGGTCGGCCGACCCTTGGAGCGAAGTCAGCTTGGCCGACCAGGCGTTGAGGATCGCCACGGCGGTGTCGGCATGGGCGGCCTCGCCGCTCACGTGGTAGCGCAGGGCGTTCTGGTAGGCGGCGTGCAGGTCGTTGTAGAGGGCGGCGTAGTTCTGGGGGCTGCCCGCGCCGCGGTAGACGATGGTTTGAGGGTTGGGTGTCCAGCCGCTCTGTGCATGCCGGTTGGCGGTCAGCTTCGCGAATCCGGCGGTGTAGGGCGCGGCGCCTGCCTTCACCTTGGTCGCCATACGGGTCAGGTCGGCGGTGGTGTGGAGGAGGCCCGGGTGCGCGAAGGTGCCGCCCGCCGCGAGGGCGGGGGTGGCCCCGGTGGCGGTGGCGATGCCTACGGCTCCGGCCGCGGCGCCCGTCGCCTTGAGCACAGTGCGGCGGCTGATGTGTCGTGTCGTATGCATGCCCAGGAGACGTGTCTACGCCCGCCCGATAACGAAAACCCGGGAGGACGAGTCCCCGCGGCGCCTCAGGGCCTGCGGTCGGCCACCGCCCAGGACGCCACCGCCACCGCCCCGGCCACTCCGAACACCGCCGGCCAGGCCCCCACCTTCTTCGCCAGCGGATGCGATCCCGCGAAGGCGGCGACATACGCGGCCGTCAGCGCCCCGGCCGCCTTCCCGCCCGCCCGCTGCCGCCACTGCTGAGCGGCCGCGGCTCCGGCGACGGCCAGCACGGCCCCGCCCAGCTGCCGCTTCCTGGTCCAGCGAGCCACGCCGTACCCGCCGACGAGCCCGGTCGCGGCGACCACCGCACTGGGAACCCTGGCCATGCCTGCCTCCTCCACCTCTGACTGATCTGCTCCGAGGCTAACGCCAGGGCCGCACGGCCATGGAAATGGGCCGGCGATCGGCTTCGGAGACAGCGGGTCGGCCACCCGCTCGGCATCAGGCGTCAACGCGTGGCGGTCCGTCGCAGATGCGTGTCGATGAGGTCGTGCGTCGCCTCGGGCTGCTCGATGTGCGGAAGGTGGCCCGCCTTGGGTACGACCTCCAGTCGCCCGTCGCCGAAGGCCTTCGCGTACGCCGCCCCGTAGGCCGGCGTGACGATCCGGTCGCTCTCTCCCCAGAGAAGGAGCGCGGGCTGCCGTACGCGTCCCAGCCGGCGCAGCAGCTTCGGGTCGTGCATGTTCGGGTCCCCGGCGAGGGCGCGCATGGTGGTCATGTTGCCCTGGCGGCGGGCGAGTTCGGCGGCGGGGAGGGTCGCCGGGTCGATGTAGTAGCGGTCCGGGTCGTGCCAGGAGTGCTCGGCGGCGGCGCGTGGGTCGAGGGCGAAGAAGTCGATGATCGGTTCGGAATCGACGTACACGCCCACGGCATCGATCAGCACCAGTCCGCTGATGCGGTGCGCGGTGTCCCGTACGGCCATCTCGGCGGCGATCCACCCGCCGAGCGAGGAGCCGACGACCAGTACGTCCGTGAGGTCCTGGTCCTCCAGGAGGTGCAGGTAGGTGAGGGCGAGGTCGTCGATGCCGGTGCACCAGTCGGGGAGCGGGGTGCCGTCCCAGCCGGGGTGGACCGGGGCCAGGACGTGGGTGTCGGGCCGGGTGAGGTGCTGGGCCAGACCGGCGACGGTGGCGGGGCCTCCGCCGCCGTGGAGGACGAGGACGGGGCGGGGGGAGGGCTGGGATGCCTGGGGCTGTGTATGGGTGGTCGTCATGGGGACCACTGTAACTAAACATCTTTATATAAGCTAGCTTAGTTGTGAGGGTAGACTCGCGGCATGCACGGTGACCTGCAAGTTCAGCTCCAACTCCTCGGGCGCGCTGTCAAACAGGCCCAGTACCGCCAACACCGCGCCCTGGACGGTGCGTTGGCGGCGGTCGGGACCACCCTCGCGCAGTGGGACGCCCTGCGCGCGATCGGCCGTAGCCCCGGCGCCTCGGCGCGCGAGCTGGCCGCGGCGACCTTCCAGACCGAGCAGGCCTTCGGGACGCTGGTGGGGCGACTGGCGGGGCAGGGGCTGGTCGACCGGCGGCCGGGGCGGGGGCGGCGGATCGAGCATCACCTCACGGCGGTGGGGGAGCGGGTGCTGGAGGCGGGGCACGCGGTGGCGGACGAGGTGCTGGCGGAGTGCTTCGCGGGGCTGGGGGAGGCGGACCGGGAGGTGTTGCTGGAGCTGCTTCAGCGGCTGAACGGGGAGGGGGCGGTGGACGGTTGACTCTTCCGGGAGTGGACGGATGACCCTTCCGGGGGTGGACGGTTGACCCTTCCGTCCCCGGGAGTTGGTGGCAGCATCGGCTGACATGGAATTCTCCGAGGTGGTCCGTCGTCGCCGGATGATCCGGCACTACTCCGACAAGCCCCTGGCCCCGGAGGTGATCGAGCGCATCCTCGCCTCCGCCCTACGAGCGCCCTCGGCCGGCTTCTCCCAGGGCTGGGCGTTCCTCGCCCTCACCGACCCGGCCGACCGCGCCCGCTTCTGGCCGTTCGTCCCCACCCGGGTCGAGAAGACGCCGACGATGCAGGACGCCCCGCTGGTCGTCGTACCGCTCGCCCACAAGGCCGCCTACCTGGAGCGTTACGCCGAGCCCGACAAGGGCTGGGAGGATCGCGCCGAGGCCCGTTGGCCCGCCCCGTACTGGCACATCGACACCGGCATGGCGGCCCTGCTGATGCTCCTGACCGCCGTCGACGAGGGCCTCGGCGCCTGCTTCTTCGGCATCATGCCGGAGCATCTCCAGCCGTTCCGGGCGGAGTTCGGGGTGCCGGAGGAGTACGACCCGATCGGCGGGATCACCGTCGGGTACCGGGCGGAGGACATGCCCGCGCCGAGCGCCCGTATCGCGGAACGGCGGCGGGGCGCGGCCGAGGTGATCCACCGGGGACGGTGGGGGAGGCATGGCGCCGGCTGACCCGTCCCTGGTGATCCCTGGCGGTCATGGTGCGGGTGCGGGGTCCGGAGTGCCTCACCTCCGGACCCCGCACCCGCCTGCGTATGTGCCGCCCCTTACGAGGACAGCCACTCCGTGGCGTTGAGGGCGAGGGCCGCGTTCGTGGCGCCGGTGTCGTTCCAGCCGTCGTAGAGCGTGTTGCCGGACTGGCCCGTGCCGTCGTCGATCGGCGAGCTGTCGCCCCAGAAGGCGACCTTGCCGCTGCCGTACGTGCTGGTCAGGAAGAAGGCGCCGGTGTTCCCGGAGTAACCGGAGCGGTAGAGCAGGCCCTTGACGTTCGAGTTGTCCGAGGGCTTGAGGGTGGCGGTGGTGCCGCTCGCGATCAGGCTCTTGGTGACGGTGCCGAAGGAGCCGTGCAGGACCGGGTCGCTGCTGTCGGTGATCGCTTTCGGGTAACCGGAGCTGATGCTCAGCGAGTCGATCGAGAACCCGAACGGGTCGTCGCTGTCCACGCTGTTGTTGGTCATCAGGTCGTTGAGGATCTCGACCGCGTCGTAGCCGTCGTTGTTGCGGTCGGCGCCGGTGTGGTCGGAGATCATGAACAGACCGCCGCCCGCCGACACGAACTTCATGATGGCGGTCTTCTCGGCCGTCGTGAACTTGGTGTTCGGCTCGGGCAGGACGAGCGTGTCGAAGTTCGAGAGGTCGGTCGAGGACGAGCCGCCGTACGTCAGCGCGCTGGTCGCGGTCTTGAGGCTGTAGTCGCCGGTCTGCTGCAGGGCCACGCCCCAGGACGACAGCGCGCCGGTCCAGTCGGTCTCGTCGGAGGGCGAGGAGTCCTCGTTCAGCGGGTTGGGCTTGCTCGTCGAGATGATCCAGTCGGCGTTGCCGGCCTCCTCCGCGTGGCCGTCGTCGAACAGGATGCGGTGCGTGGTGGCCGCGGCGGCGGGGGTGGTGGCGACCGCCTGGACGGTGGCGCCGGCGGCCAGCATGCCGAGCGCGGTGAGGGCGGTGGTGAGCCTGCGGCGGGACGTGCCAAGACCAAGGCCGAACATCCGGTGGACCTCCATGGTGGGGGGACCCCATGAGTGGGAGCTGGGGTGCGAGATGGGGGTGCTGTGGGGGGTGGTGGGGGTTCGCTATGGGGGTGGATGGGGGATGGGGGTGTACGGCGGTGCGGGCGGCGAATCTTCGCGCGTAGAACGAGCAGTTGAACGGGCAATCGCCGCTCGACACAAGGCTGGACGGTACACAGCGGGCTTGCGTGGCGGGCAGAGGGCGTACGGATTCTTGGCCGCCACTTGATCTTCTCTTTGACGTGAACACGCAATGAGGGATAGTCGAACGGGTCTTCTTCAAGCCCCCCTTGACGCTCGTGGAACCGCCGCGCGCGAGGAGGGTGCCGGCAATGCCCGTACCCCGGTGGCCCGTTGCCACGTACAGCTGCTCGACTTCGTCGCCGACGACCGTCACGAACCCCGCCATGGCCCCTCCGGCGACCGCGACGACGGTGTCCGCGACCCGCTCGGCGACCCGGCTCGCGAACGACACGGGGGCGGACGGCGACCAGCTCGTCGGGTACGTGGCCCAGGTGGCTGTCGCGCCATCCGGTGCGCCAGATATCGGCAACGGCCGCTGCGTCGGCGGGGGTTGAGGGATGAAGGGGGATCTGGGCGTCGCCGGGCACTTGTGTTGCATTCCGTGCGGCGACAGTTCGGGGATGGGAAGGGGGAGGGAACGGGGGGGGACGGGGATGCGCTTCGCGAAGTGGCTCGGCGGCGTGGTGTGGACCGGGTCCTGGTATCTGATGTACCTGGAGATCACGCGATGGCGCCATGTGAAGCCGTCGTTGGCGTTCAACGCGGGACCCCCATTCCGGGGACGGACATTCGGCCGCGTCCCGGGACGCCCCTGATCCTGCTCTACGTCGCCTGCGCAGCGGCCCCGCCGGTCGTCGCGGCCGTTTCGGTGATGCAGATCCGCGCGCACCGGGCCGACGGGCCGTCCCACCGCACCGTGCCTTCCTGACCGCCGAGGTGAGGCTACTGATCAGCCATGGCCGCACGCATCGCCTTCGCGGTGGAAGCCGGGTCGTACCCCTCCGGAACCCCCGGCACCAGCACGATGTCCCCCTCGATATGCCGCGACCGCAACGGCGCGATCTCCTGATACTTCGCCGAGTCCCACCACTCCCGAGCCGCCTGCATCCCGGGAAACGCGATCACCACCACATGCCCGGGCCACCTCCCCTCCTTCACCTCGTGCGGCGAGCCATGCACCAGGAAACGCCCGCCGTACGGCTTGAAGGTGGCGCTGATCCGCTCGATGTACTCGGCGATCTCCGGGTGCGGGGCGGCCTCTTGCAGATGGGCTATGGCGTAGGCGGTCATGGCGTCCTCCCGGTGCGGGTCGGCTCGATCGGCGAACGGCCGGTCTCCGTGGGTACGTTGACGATCGTGGCAGCGGCCCGAGCGGGGATCCATTACCTCGCGGGTAGTCGGCCGATCATGCTCCATGCCGTACGACCCGATGACGCTCCATACCCAGCTCGGGCACCGCACCCGGACGGGTGAAGGGGGCGGGATGGGATCGCCGGTTATCCGATACGTCGCCTGTCCCGTACGTCGCCTGTCCCATGCGTCGCCAATGTTCGCATCAGTGGTTCAACGTGCCGCTGTGGGCGTGTGGATGATGGCTACGGATGCGGCCCTTGCCGGCGGCCTTGGCCGCGTACATGGCCAGGTCGGCGTGGTGCAGGAGTCTCTGCGGTGTGATGCCCGGGTCGGCGACCGCCATGCCGATGGAGGCCGAGACCACCACCTTCTTGTCGCTGAGCCGGTACGGCCTCGTCAGTGTGGCCAGGATCCGCTGGGCGACCTCGTGCGCGCTTGAGGGGTCTGTGTCCGCGTCCCATTCCAGGAGGGCGGCGAACTCGTCGCCGCCGAGGCGGGCGACGGTGTCGCCCGCACGCACGGACGCCTTCAGCCGACCGGCGGCATGAGCCAGCAGGGCATCGCCCGCTGCGTGTCCGGCCGAGTCGTTGACGGCTTTGAAGTCGTCCAGGTCGACGAAGAGAACCACAGGCGGGGTTCCGCTCGCGGCACGCTTGCGCAGGGCGTGGGCGACCCGGTCGGCGAACAACGCACGGTTGGGCAGGCCGGTCAACGCGTCGTGGAAGGCGAGGTGCTCGAGTTGCGCCAGCTGTGCGACCCGGTCGCTCACATCGCGGCTGACGAAGACCATTCCCCTCGGGTGGTGACTGATCGTCGATTCCATGTGGCGCCATTGTCCGTCGGCGGCCCGTACGCGGCAGGACACGCGGCGGCCCCGACCACGGATGCCGGACCCGGCTTCCTCGCGCAGCGTCCGGACGGCTTGCATCAGGGTCTCGACATCGTCCGGATGGCAGAAGAAGGGCAGGGCAGCGCCCACGAACTCCTCGGGCCGGTAGCCGAAGACCTGGTGGACCGCCGGACTGACATAGAGCACCCACCCCTCCGGAGAGACGATCGTGATGACGTCGCACGTGCCGTCGACCAGCGTGCGGTAGTGGACCTCACGCTCCGCGGACTCATTGATGATCCTCAGGTGGTCGGCGTGGGTGACGCCCTGCCGGGCACCCAGCACGAGGAGCACCGATCCCGCCAAGCCCGACATCACCATGTCGACGGAGCCGCCGACGGCGACGTGCACCGCGACAGCCAGTGCACAGACAGCCACGGGCACGAAGGCCGCCACCACTCCGATGACCGGCATCATCCGCTGGTCGACTCCCAGGGCGCTGACGCCTCCAGGCAACCACGGCACCACGGTGAGGAGCAGCAGTCCGGCCATCGAACAGACTGCTGCCGGAGGAATCCCGTACCAGGTGCCGGGACCGGGTAGCAGGACCCGCAGCATGTCGCCCATCCCAAGGAGGGCGAGCGCCGACGCGGCCACCGTGACCGCTGTGCGCTCCGCACGATTCAGGCAGAAGCGCAGGGCAACGAGCAGTCCCAGCAGGAGAATGTCCGTCACCACGGGCGCGAGACCAAGGAGTGACGCCGACAGGTCACCGCCGCGGTCGGCGCGATCGAGCAGAAGGATCCAGCCCAGTGTGAGCAGCGAACCCGAGATCAGCCAGCCGTCCAGCAGGCGTCGTAGCCGCATCAGCGTTGTGCCGTTGTCCGCAGCCACCATCATCAGTCCGGCGACGGCCACCACCAGACATACGACGATCCCGGCGACCGCTAACGGGCGGATCACGAACTGGAGGACCGTATCGGAATGCGCGCGCGAGGAGCCGATCCGATCCACGAGGAGTCGGTGAAGACCCCCTGCGGCCTCCGAGACGGCAAACAGCCGAAGGCGAAAACGTACTCTCCCCCCAGCCGTGCGAGCGCGGGCAAGTAGGGACACGGCGGCTGCCCAGCACCCCGTCGGCACACCGATGCCGGCCGGCACAAGCAAGGCCGCCGCTGCTCCGATTGCCACGGCGAGAACGAGCGCAGCACCCTGGCTGCGGCCCTTTCCCACCCACGCCGTGTGTAGTCGACCGGTGTGGACGGTGTGGTCAGAACCGTCTCGACCGGCCCACTCATGGATCATGTGAACCCCTGACGATGAACGAGCGCAGAGCGGACGCGGAAACACCCAGGACTGCTCGCGCAGGGGAAGAGGATAGGAGAAGCTTTTCATTTGCCGCACGATCGGCTTTAGCATTTTCACCTGAAATGGTGACAGCTCTGTAATTTGGGTACGGCGGCACCTGGGAATGGGCAATGTGGCAGGTTTAAGCCGACGCACTCCGATACTTCCTGGCGCGATCGGAGGCCGTGGAGCGCCCGTCTACTGAAGGATCGTCAGATAAGTGACATTCGGCAGATCGTGCGTCTGGGAAGTGCCACAGATGAGGCGGGCACCATGCAGGCCGATCTTGTTGCGGTTCCTCGTTCTCTGGCCGGCTCTGCGGATTCAGAACAGGAGCGCCGGCGCGGTCGGCTGACCGCCGGTGGATTCGCACGGCAGCATGCGGGTGAGGATCAGACGCATGCCGGCCCGGCCAGGCCGTCAGGAATGCCGTTCAGGCGGGCCATGAGGAGGGTGATGTCGTCGTGGTGGCCGTCGGGGTGCCGGTGCCGCAGCAGTGCCTCACAGCTGTCCTCCAGTGAGGAGTGCTGGGCGGTGAGCCTGTGGCCGAGCCCGCGGAGCGCCTCCTCGATGTCCTGCCCACGGGTCTCCACCAGGCCATCGGTGCACAGCAGGAGGAGGCTGCCGGGGGCAGCGCGCAATTCCAGCGTGTCGAAGGTGGCGCTGCCCACGCCGATCGGCGCGCCGACGGGGACCTTCAGCAGGTCGTTGCTGCCGTCGGGTCCCACCAGCACCGGCGGAAGGTGGCCGGCGCTGGCGAAGGCGGAGTGCCCGGTCGTCGGGTCGTAGACGCAGTACAGGCAGGTGGCCAGGCGGGGGTGGCCCAGGCGCTGAGCGAAGGCGTCGAGCTGGGCCAGCAACCGCCCAGGGCTCAGGTCCAGCGTGGCCAGAGCTCTGACCGCCGTGCGCAGCTGCCCCATGACGACCGCTGCGTGCAGGCCGTGACCCGCCACGTCGCCGATGACGAGTCCGACTCTGCTCCGGGGCAGGGGCATCACATCCAGCCAGTCGCCTCCGACCCGCGTGGTGTGACTGGCGGAGTGGTACCGGTAGGCGATCTCCACGCCCGGTAGGCGGGGCGGCGGCGTGGGCAGCAGGCTGTGCTGCAGCACCGACGATGCCGCGGTTTCGTTGCTGTGGATGCGGGCGTTGTACAGGGACAGAGCTGCCCGCCCGGCCATCTCCTCACAGGCTGTGAGGTCGGCGGCGGCGAAAGCGGGGCGATTGCCTTGGCGCCCGAACACCACGAAGCCAAGGGCCATGCCGTGCGCCACCAGCGGCACCAGCATGACAGCAGAGCCCTTCAGCACCGCCCGGGCGGCCGGGCCGTCGAGCTCGGCCGGGAGGCACTGCACGACGTCCTCGCCGACGTGGGGAATGAGGACCGGTTGGATCGCCGCGAGGAAGCGGGCCATCGCCGTGCCGGCCTTGTAGACGAACATCTTTCCGGGAGGGAGTTCCTCCCCGCCGTGCAGGTCCTCGTGGAGGACGGCCGCCACGCGGTGCATCACCACCGCACCGTCCAGCTCCTGGGGGGCGGGATCCTCGTCTCCTGCGACCATCTGATGGAACAGATGGACCGAAGCGAAATCAGCGAACCCGGGTACCGCCAGGCCGGCCAGCTGGCGGGCCTGGCGCTCGAGATCCAGGGTGGTACCGACGGTGCTCATGGCCTCGTACACGAAGGCCAGCCTGGCGGCATCGGCGCTGGTGCTCGCCTTGCGGGCCGCTCGGTGATCGGAACCGAGGCCCGGCAGAGCGCGTTTCTGTGTCTCCGGCGGCAAATAGGCTCCCTGACGTTTGCCGGGGCACCGGCCGCGCCCTTGGACGATGAGCAGAGACGAGGAGAACCGCGCCCACCCCGGCCCCGGGTTGGCCCAGATGTCCCAGCGCGACACTATCGTCCGAACCATGCCGGAGTGATCACTCACACGGGTGATCCCCGCACCAGCGGTGGCTGAACGGTGGTCCGCCTTCCGTCGTATGCGGCCGACCTTGGCCCATCGGTGCGGTGACCCGTCCGTGCAGCCTCCGTAGCCAGGCGGCCCGATGGCCGCGGTCGGGACACGGGCCACCTGCCGCGGGTGAGGGCGGTGCCCCATCCGGGAGGGCACTGCCGGAACCGGACATGCCGTGACCGAGGGTGCGCTCGACCGCCCCGCTGAACTGCTCCGCGCAGCCCTCCGGCCCGGTCAGGCGCCGTCCGTTCGCTGAGCTGCGTCGAACTGTTCGGCCACCCGTCCGATCTTCGCCAGACGGACCAGGACCGGTCGGGACAGCACCTGTTCGATGTCATGCAGGGCGACGATCAGCTCCTCGACGCCGTCCAGGGGAGTGTCCTTGTCCGCGTGCAGGAGAACCGCTCGGTACTCCTCGGGCGAGACGGTTCTGCCGGGCATCTCGATCGGTTCCTCGCCGCTGTCCGCGACGAGCAACCCCGGAATCGAGGTGTCGAGCGCCAGCGCAAGGGCGGTCAGTTCGGTCGCCGTGAACGCGCGACGGCCACGCTCGGCCTGGTGCACCGCCTGCCGGCTCCACGGCCTGCCCAGATACCGGCCCAGCGCCTCTCCCAGCTCGGCGAGCGACATCCGCCGGGACTCTCGCAACCGGGCGATCTGGTGCCCGATGGCTTCCTCGACCTTCATGCCCACCCCTCTCGCGTCATTCCCCAGGATGACACATTAACGCCAGGATTGACGCCGCCCCGCTGCACCTCCTACCGTCATCACAGGGCATTCACTGTCATTTCAAGCGATGACATGTGGCGACGACCCATGGAGCGAGTCATGTCCGCCGGCGGCATCGACACCTGCCGGCCCCGAGCATCGGAGACGGCAGTGCAGCAGTTTCATCTGGAACCCATGAGCGCGGGAGGCGGCGGAGCCGTGCTGCGGGTCGGAGGCGAGATCGACGTGTACACCGCCCCGAAGCTGCGCGAGGCGGTCATCGCACTCGTCGACGCGGGCGCATCGCACATCATCGCGGATCTCCGCGAGGTGGAGTTCCTGGACTCGACCGGCTTAGGAGCCCTGATCGGCGCCCAGAACCGGCTGCGCACACAGGACGGTTCGTTCCGCCTGGTCATCACCTCCGACCGCATCATCCGGCTCTTCCGCATCACAGGGCTCCTCAAGGTGTTTGAGATCCACCCCTCGGTCCTGGATGCCGTCGCGGGCGACGAGCGTTGGCGGCGGATCGTCGTGGGCGGGGGTGAGGGTGAGGGTGAGGGCGGGGGCGTCGAGGCGTGGTGTCGGCGGCATGGGTTGGCGTGAGGTTGCTTGCGCAGCAGGGGCTATGCGTTGCTCCAGAACGCCAGGGCCTTGGAGATCAGGTCGTTGGCGGTGTTTCCGGAGTTCGCGGCGTTGCTGATGGCGGTGAATGCCTTTTTGCCGAGGGCGAGTTCGGTGATGGTCACAGTGGTGGGGACGAGTTCGTGGTAGACGCGTTCGCCGTCGTAGCAGTGTCACGACTGTGAGGGGTGTGAAGGCAGGGCAAAGATCCGGTTGGCGGCCGAGAGGTCGCTCACTGGCCGGTGCTACCTCGGGTGTGGGCGGTGTACGGATCCCCATCACGCTGGCATGGGGCAATCTATGCAGCGGAAACCTCGAGGAGTATTGCTCGACGTCGTGGAGTTCCCCTCGAACTCGGAAAAGCCACCGCTGTCGGTTCGATACACGATCCCAATTCCGTGTTCAGCGAGAAGGTCGCGGAGGTCTTCGCGGGGAAGGGAAGGCGTGAGGACCATCAGGTGGAGGGGTTGATCGTGGATGAGCTCTCTCAAGTGGCTTCGTGCATGGAGGAGTTGAGCGAGAGCCTGGGTGATTGACTCGCTTGCTGCACTGCCCGTCGGCTCGTACAGCGTGTTGTTCGTCTGGTTGTAGAGGTCGAATACGAGTTGAGATGTCGAGTTCCGCATCGACAACTCCAGTTGAAGGATGCTCTCTCCGGCTGAAACCTCCTGCTCCTCGAAGGCGTCGGCCAGATCATCGCGAGCTGCTCCTACCTGGTCGACCTCGGCTGGTCGCTGAAACTGGCGCCTCTGACGTCGGTATGCCCGGGCTAGTCGGCCTGTAGCTTCATGCAAGCGGAACCTGGAACTGGGCGCAGGCTGAAGAGTGTCGGAAGCCTCCCGGACACATGGGCCAACTGGGCGCAGTCGGAAAACAATGACACTGCGGTCCTGGCCTAACTCGTCCTTGGCTTCTCGTATCTCGAAGGCCTTACGTTCGTCAAGCTTGAATTTTCCTATGTACTTGTGCGTTCGCGTGTCGCTTCCCGGGACCTTGCCGACGGCTATGAATAGATGCAGAGTGCGTCCCATTTCCGCATGGTTCAGGATTGCGGCATTTCCGCCATTGAGGGTCTGAGTGCCTTGCTTCCCGGCTCCCGTGTAGGTGAATACAGGGCCGAGGTCGTCATCCTCGGCGAGCCATCCATCGCGATAGCCGTAACGCTCGCCAATCTTGCTGTCCGAGAATAAGAGAACGTTGCGCTTCTCCTTGGCCGGACAGATTCCGGCGTAGCCGCTGCCTCCGAGTACGGGGTGGATCTGTGCACGTGTGAGGATGTCGCCGGGCTGGAACCCGGGCACGAGCGTCGTCATGAGTCGAGGTTAAGGGGCCTCAGTGGACGTTACTCAGGTTGAATCCGTGATGTCCGGTGTCTCGATCAGGCCCTGAAGGTCCAGGCCGGTGGTCGGCAGGCAGCCTGTGATCAGGTGCGGCCGGT
>NZ_JBSFHA010000148.1:0-14070 GCF_053596855.1 Streptomyces sp. NPDC001617 | reverse complement strand
GGAGTTGCGACGCTCTGTGATCAAAGGGGAGACCTGTGCCCGCGCTGCCGTCATGACTCACCGAACCACTCTGGGACCAATTCGCACCCCTGCTGCCCGGGCGGCCGGAGTACCGCCCGGACCATCCGCTCGGCTGCCACCGTCGGCGTATCAGTGACCGGATCCTCTTCGACAAGATGCTGCAGCTGCTGCGCTTCGGCTGCTCCTACGAGGCCATCGCCGACACGACCTGCTCGGTCACCACGATCCGCAGCCGCCGCGACGAGTGGATACGACTGGGCGTCTTCGCCCGGCTCAAGCAGATCGCGCTGGAGTCCTGCGACCGGATCGTCGGCCTCGTCCTCGACCAGATCGCCGTGGACGGTTCCATCACCAAGGCGCCCGGCGGCGGCGAAGTGGCCGGGCGTTCCCCGGTCGACCGCGGCAAACAGGGCCTGAAAAGCTCGGGCATGACGGACGGATACGGCATTCCCCTGGGGCGTGTCCTGGCCGGAGCCAACCGCCACGACTCTCCGCTGCTCGCCCCGACCCTGGACCGTCTGGACGACCTGGGGCCGCTGCCCGACGACGTCACCGTGCACCTGGACGTCGGCTACGACTCGGACAAGACCCGCGCTCTGCTCAGCGAACGCGGCCTGCACGGCCGCATCGCGCACAAAGGCGAGAAGGCATCTATCCAGGCCAGCCAGCGTCGGCACGTGGAACGTACCCACGCCCGGCAGAACGCCTTCTACCGGCTCGCCCGGTGCTTCGAGCGGCGCACCACCGTCATCGACGCCTTCTTCGACCTCGCCGACACGATCATCACCGTGCGCAGCCTGATTCGACGGGCATGGAGGACTCACCGCTGGGACCAACGCCCGAGCCGCCGCCCATGACCTATCCGCACCACCTCCTTAACAGCTCGGTTATCAAGTGACCCTCCAACCGCCGGGGCGGCTTGACCTGGGAAAACGGACTACGGGGTGCGGGATTCCCGCATGGGCGCCTATAGCGGTGCTATAGTCTGTAGCTGTGCTACAGAACATGGTCGGTGACGCCCGCGAGCGAATGCTTGCGGCGGCGTTCGAGATCGCCACGCGCGACGGTGTCGACGCGGTCTCCACGCGCGCGGTCTGCGCCGCCGCGGGTGTACAGGCTCCGTCGCTATACCACCACTTCGGCGACCGGGCGGGACTGATCCGCGCTGTCGTCGATGTCGCGTTCGAGGAGTACTTCCACCGCAAGGACGCCGTTATCGCGACGGATGACGCGGATCCGCGCACCCGCGTCGCCGCTGGATGGGACGCGCACGTCGCGTTCGCGCTCGCCTACCCGGGTCTCTACCCGGCGATGTACCCGACATCGGGCCCGCTGCCAGGGCAGGTCGAACGAAGCGGTGCACTGCTGCGCGCCGGGTTCGACGAGCTTGAGCAAGTAGGTGCCCTCCAGCCCGGGATCACCGCGGCGCTGGCGACGAACGTGCTCCGCGCGGCCCTACGCGGCGTCGCCCATGCCGTCGCCGCGAACCCTGGAGGCGACGACAACGACATGACGTCCGTCGTCGTCCGCGACGCTCTCATCAAGGCGCTCGTCGCCGACCCGGCACGCGGCTGACCAATTGGCGATCCGACCCCGGATCGAGTGAGAACCCTTACAACGGAGCAACAACCATGACTGACCTGCTCGCAGGCAAGACCATACTCATCACCGGCGCCTCGTCCGGTATCGGCAGGTCCGCCGCGCTTCTGTTCGCCCGCGAAAGCGCGAACGTCGTCATCACCGCCCGCCGCAAACCTGAACTCGAGCGTGTCGCCAAGGACATCACCGCCGACGGAGGCAACGTCCTCGCCGTTCAGGCCGACACCACCAACACTGTAGAGATACAGCGAGCCGTCGCGGCCGCGGTCGAGGAGTGGGGGCGTCTCGATGGCGCTCTGAACAACGCAGGCCGCAGCCAGGGCGGCGGCCGCCTCGCCGAGGTCACCGACGAGACCTTCGACTCCGTCCTCGAGACCAACTTCAAGGGCGTGTGGCTGGCGATGCGCGCCGAACTGCAGGCGATGACCGCGCAGGGGACCGCTGGTGGCTCGATCGTCAACATCAGCAGCATCGGTGGCACCTTCGGCGCCGCCGGGCAGAGCGTGTACGGGGCGACGAAAGCCGCCGTCATCGCCATGAGCCGAGCCGCCGCCGCCGAATACGGCCGCGACGGTGTCCGTGTCAACGCGATCGCGCCCGGCGCCACGATGACCGAGATGATGGCCGCTTGGAAGCAGCGCGACCCAGGCATCGTCGAACGCCTCAGCTCCCTCGCCGCCCTCGGCCGCCCTGGCCAGCCGGACGAGATCGCCGAAGCCGCCGCCTGGCTCCTCAGCGACCGCGCGAGCTACGTCACCGGCATGGCCCTCGGCGTCGACGGCGGCACCGCCCCCTGGCCGCACTGAGCTGAGTCATACTGAGCCGCGCCGCCACCCCATTCGAACCGCGCGCCACAGCCGGCGACAGCAACCGAACCAGGGCCACCCGTCCCTGGCGAGCCCTGCACCTCTTTGCGATCACAGCGCCTGTGTTTCCGGCCCGGTCAACGGCACACCCGAACACGGCGGCCGGTCGATATGCGTCAGCGGTGACAGCCAAGTGGATGGTCCGGGTGGTACTCCGGCCACTCGGGCAGCAGAGCCACGAATTGGTCCCAGAGTGGTTCGGTGAGCCATGACGGCAGCGCGGGCACAGGTCTCCCCTTTGATCACAGAGCGTCGCAACTCCGTGATCAACGGGACCTCTGCCCGTTCTGTTGCCGGGGTCCCCAACCGCGCATATCCGCGCGACCTCTAAGACCGTGTCCTACGTGGTGAGGCGGCCCCGTCGCTCCCTGAACCGGGCGGCGGCCGCGGCGAGATCCACGATCGGGGCGGGGTAGTCCAGGCCCGCACGGGCGGCTGCGTCGAAGTGAGGGACGTGGTGGACCGCCGTGGCGTCGAGGTGGCGGAGCTCGGGGAGCCAGCGGCGTACATACTCCCCGCAGGGGTCGTACCTGCGTGCCTGGACGAGTGGGTTGAGGAGCCGGTTCGGGCGGGTGTCCGTGCCGGTCCCGGCGACCCATTGCCAGTTGAGCTGGTTGTTCGCCACATCGCCATCGACAAGGAGGTCCAGGAAGTGGCGGGCTCCCACCCGCCAGTCCACGTACAGCGTCTTGGTGAGAAAGCTCGCCGCGAGCAGGCGGGCCCGGCCCGGCATCCAGCCCTCGTGGCGGAGCTGTCGCAGGGCGACGTCGACGACTGGGTAGCCCGTGCGGCCGTCCCGCCAGGCTTCGAAGTCCTTCGTGGCACGGCGCCAGCAGTCGTGCCGGGGGCGGTAGTCGTGGTCGGCCGCGTCGGGGCGGGCGGCCAGGACCTGGTGATGGAAGGCCGCCAGGCGAGCTGGCGGACGAAGGCATGCGCACCGGGACCGTCCTGGGCGCGGGCCCGGTGCAGCAGTTCGGTGGGTGCGAGGCAGCCGAAGTGCAGGTAGGGGGAGAGTCGGGAGGTCGCGTCGGCGGCCAGGTCGTCGTGCTGGTCGCCGTATGCGGACAGCGGGCCCGCCAGCCATGACCGCAGCCTGCGGCGGGCCTCGCATTCCCCGCCCGTGGGCAGGCCCGGCGACGTGGAGCCCGACGCGAGGGACTCTGCGCGAGGAAGGCCGGCCGAGCCTACGTCCGGTAGCCGTACGACGTCCGGTGCGGGCAGGACGCCACGCGCGGGGAAGCTCTCCCATCGGCGGAAGTACGGGGTGAAGACGGCGAAGTGGCCCTTGCCCGCCGGTGTCAGCGCTCCTGGCGGTACGACCGTCAACGAGGCTTCGTGGACGCGTAGTTCGCATCGGTCGCCGGCCAGCTCCGCGCGCATCCGGTCCTCGCGCCGTGCCGCGTAGCGGCTCACCCCGCCCGCGATGTGCACCACGGCTGCCCCGGTCTCCGCCGCCACCCGACAGGTCTCCTCGACCACGTCGCCGACGCGCACCACCAGGCGGCCGCCCCGAGCCCGCAGGGCCGCGTCGAGGTCGGCCAGGCTGCCGGCCAGGAACGCCGCGCGGTTGGGCCCGGCGAAGCCGGTGCGGCGGATGCCGGTGTCGACGACGAAGAGCGGGACCACACGTTCGGCGTCCTTCAGAGCGGCATGGAGCACCGGGTTGTCGTGCACCCGCAGGTCGGCGGTGAACAGGGCGACCGAGACGCGCACAGTTCCTCGAGCCCCCTCAGTGCGTACGGGCCGGTTCAGGGGCGGCCGATTCGGCCGCGGCGGCGATGTTGCGGGCCATGCCGCCGAAGACCACGGCGTGAAAGGGTGCCACGCCCCACCAGTAGGCGTGCCCGGCCAGGCCGTGCGGATGGAACAGGGCCCGCTGCCGGTAGACCGTGCGCCCCTGTGGGTCCCGGTCGACGGCCATCTCCAGCCAGGCCAGGCCCGGCAGCCGCATCTCCGCGCGCAACCGGAGCAGCCGGCCCGGCTCGATCTCCTCCACCCGCCAGAAGTCCAGGCTGTCGCCGACCCGCAGCCGGGTCGCGTCCCGGCGGCCCCGGCGCAGGCCGACACCGCCCACCAGGGTGTCCAGCCAGCCCCGCAGGGACCAGGCGAGCGGCGAGGAGTACCAGCCGTTCTCGCCGCCGATCGCCTCCACCACACGCCACAGCGCCTGCGGCGACGCCGCGACCGTGCGCTCGCGGTGATCCGTGTAGAGGCTCCCGCCCGCCCAGTCGGGGTCGGTGGGCAGCGGGTCGCTGGGGGCACGGGGAGTCGACGCGGAGGACCACTTGGTGGCAACGTCCGCGTCCCGGACGCGCCGCAGAGCCAGCCGGATCGCACGGTCGAGGCCCACCGGTCCCCCCGGCGGGTCCGGCACATAGCGGACGATGTCCCGCTCGGCGCAGACCACCTCGTGCTTCAGCGACTCGACCAGCGGGCGCGCGAGGGCGCCCGGCACCGGGGTGACCAGACCGACCCAGAGGCTGGACAGCCGGGGGGTGAGCAGCGGAACGGGGAGGATGACGCGTTTCGGCAGCCCGGCGACGACGGCGTACCGCCGCATCATCTCCTCGTACGTGACGATGTCCGGTCCGCCGATGTCGAAGGCGCGGTTCACGTCGTACGGCAGCCTCGCGCATCCCACGAGGTAGCGCAGCACGTCGCGGACGGCGATGGGCTGGATGCGGGTGCGCACCCAGCTCGGGGTCACCATCACGGGCAGCCGCTCGGTCAGATGCCGCAGCATCTCGAACGAGGCCGAACCAGACCCGATGATGACGGCTGCCCGCAGTACCGCGGTGGGCACGCCCGAGGCCAGGAGGATGCGGCCCACTTCGGCGCGGGACCGCAGATGGGGTGAGAGTGCGTCCTCGGGTACTCCGGAAGGGCTCAGACCGCCGAGGTAGACGATGCGGCGGATTCCGGCGGCACGCGCCTGCTCACCGAAGATCCCGGCCGCGCGCCGGTCGGTCTCCTCGAAACTCCGACCGGTGCCGAGCGCGTGCACCAGGTAGTACGCGACGTCCATGCCCTCCATGGCCGCGCGTACGGCCCCCTCGTCCGTCACGTCCGCGCGCACCGCCTCCACCTGCCCGGACCACGGATGGTCCCGCAGCTTGCCGGGGGCGCGGGCCATGCAGCGCACGGAATGCCCGGCGGCCAGCAACTCCGGCACCAGCCTGCCGCCGATGTAACCGGTGGCACCAGTGACCAGACAGCGCAGCGGCCGGTCGTCGTCGGTCATGCCGATCGCACGCATGCCTGTCGGGTGCGCCCTGTCCCGCGACGGCCCACGGGCCGGGGGGTAGGAAACGTCATGGCTCTCATGTCCTCCCGGGACGTTCCCCTCCGATGTGCTCTGTTCGCTGTTCTCCTGAGCCCATGCTTGGGCCCGAGGACGAGCACCGCAACCTCGCCGGCCCCGGCCGGAGGGTGGTGACCACAGGGTCGGCGCCCGCCGGGGTGCCAACCGTGTGGGGCGTATCCGTGATCACGGTCATCACGCGGCAGTTCCGGAGCCCGCCTCGCGGCGGCCCGCGACGCGGGCCTCAGCCGTGGACGGCGCGCACTCCGACCGTCAGCACGCTGTCTGGACGGCAGGCGCGCGACCACGCACTGGGCGCATACCGAGGCCCTGGCCGCCCTGTACCCGCGGGTGGAGGTCGATCCGGACGTGCTCTACGTGGACAACGGCAGCGTGCTCACCTCCGCCGGCAAGGCCGCCACGATGGACCTGTGCCTGCATCTCGTCCGCCTCGACCACGGTTCGTCCGTCGCCAACGCCGTCGCCCGCCGCCTGGTTGTGCCGCCGCATCGGGCGGGCGGACAGGCGCAGTTCGTAGCCGCTCCGGTGTCCGCCCGTGACGACCACCCGCTCGCCGCGCTGTTTCCCTGGGCGATCGAACGCCTCGACCACCCGCTCACCGTGGAGGACCTGGCACGCCAGGCACGGATGAGCTCGCGCCATCTGGGCCGCCACTTCAGGGCCGTGACCGGCACCACTCCGCTGCAATGGCTGCTGACACAACGGATCCGCCGCGCCCAGGAGTTGCTGGAGACCACCGACGACGTTGTCGACGCCATCGCGACAGCCACCGGCATGGGCACCGCCACGACACTGCGCCGACACTTCAACCGCACGGTCGGTGTGCCTCCGGACACCTACCGCCGAACCTTCCGCTCACGGCCCCGGACCGACTCGTATGACGACCGGCAACGCCAAGGCTGACGGTGCCCCAGCCTGGGGACACCCTGCGTACCTCGCAGTCGAGGAAACAGCCCTCGATCTGGAACAGGGGTGAAGCGTCACCGTCCTGCCGGACGATGGATGGCTGCGGCCGACCGCTCATGCCCTGATGCGGTGGCCGTCGCGATCCCGGTGTCCTCACCGTCGCGTTTCATCCATGTTCGGGCATGGTTTGTTCACCCGTTCGGCCCTGCACCGTACTCGTGCCGGGGGCCAGGCGGCCGCAGCGGCCGCACTCTGGCAGCATGCATCCAGGGGCAGGGACCGGAGGAATGCGCCCGGACCGTCCGCCACGCCGGACATGGCGGCGGGAGCGGGGCGCCTCGATGCGGTCCCGGCTGAGCCGGCTGCGGAACCGGGCCGAGACCCGGTTCCCGGTGATCACGCATCTGCTGTCGCACCTGATCTCGGTGAACGTGCTCGACTCGGCGACCCGGCTCGCCGCCCAGACGTTCCTGACGGCCGTCCCCCTGCTGTTCGTGGTGGCCTCCATCGCCCCGCCGTCGCTGCGTGACCAGTTGGTCAGGTCCGTGCACGACGCCTTCGGACTGTCGGGAAGCGCAGACGCCGAACTGAACAAGGTCCTCCAAGGCACCACCAAGCCGTCCGACGAGCTACGGCAGACCACCAGTGTCGTCGGCGGCTTGATGGTGCTCATCTCGGCCACCGCGTGCAGCCGTGCCATGCAACGGCTGTGCGAGCGCGCCTGGAGCCTGTCCGGCGCGAACGCACGGGTGGCCGCCTGGCGTTGGATCGCCTGGCTCGCGACCTGGCTGGTCATGTTCGCGATACAGGGGAGCCTGCGGAACGGCTTCGGCGTCGGCCTGTGGCTGGGCGTGCCACTCCTGCTGGTCGCGGAGGTCGGCATCTGGTGGTGGACACAGCACCTGCTGCTGACCGCGCGCGTGCCATGGCCACCGCTGCTGCCGGGCGCGCTGCTGACCGGAACGGCCCTGGCCGTCCTCACCTCCGCCGCGCCGCTGTACGTGCCCCGGTCCCTCAACCGCAGCCTGGAGAAGTACGGCTCGCTGGGTGCGGTCTTCACCCTGTTGTCCTGGCTCATCGCGCTCTGTGTGGTCGCGACCCTGTGCATCACCGCGGGCGCGGTCATCGCTCGCGAACCCTGGGCGGCCCGCCGTCTGGGCACGCCCGGGCCGCCGGGCCCGCAGTCCGATGGCCCGCGGGCAGACGGTGCCCCACCCAGCATTTCGTCACCGGAATAGCCGCCCTTTCGAGGAGCACCGGCGGAGCACACTCCCGAGGACGACGGCCTGCGTCCGGCCGCGGAAATGACGAAGCCGCCTGGCCGGAGAGGGCGTCAGTGAGCCGCCCGCTCGAGCGGGCGCTCGCCGATGGCCGGGAGGCTCGGGCCCTGCGGCAGCCGCTGGACGAGCACGAAGGGGGCGACCGCGGCGAGCACGACCAGCGCCACCGTGTCCACGTTGCCCAGCAGGAGCACAACCGGGACGACGCTGCTGACGGGCAGCTGCAGGGCGGCGGTCACCGAGGCCGCCATCCCGGCCGCCATCGCCGGCACCAGCCCCAGGCCGGGCAGCGGCGCCAGCACCACACCGGCCGCCCCGCCCAGGAACAGGGCGGGGAAGACGGGGCCGCCGCGCAGGCTGCCCAGACACAGCGCGTACGCCAGACCCTTGAAGACCCGCACCGCGATCAGGGCGCCCACCGGCCAGGCGTGCGGGTCCTGCGCCAGGCCGGACGGAGCGGACTCCCCGGACAGGGCCGCCTCGGCCGGCGAACGGCCCGTGACGAGCGCGCACAGGGTGATGCAGATAGCTGCGCCCAGTGCGCAGAGGGTGGTGTTGCCTGCCGTCCGGGTCGCCACGAAGCGGGCTGCGAACCGCCCGCCCACGAAGACCCCAGCGGACGAGGAGCGCGAGGGGGGTGCCGGCACCGGTACCCACAGCACGTCTGCCATGCACCGCACCGCACCCACGATCGGGTTCCCGAAGAGCGCGGAGATGGCGGCGGCCGCTGCCCGGCCGCGCCGAGCAGCCGTGCTCGCCTCGGTCTCCGGTGCCCGGGCCAGGCTCGCGAAGAGCAGGGCCAGTGCGCCTCCCATGGCGATCAGCGGTGCCTCGGGCCCCAGCACGCCGTCGAGCGGCAGACCTGCCAGAGCGGCGATCAGGACTCCCGGCAGTGCCTTTCGGGTGATGCCGCCCGAGTGCGGACCCTCCGCCGGAAGATGTCCGGGCCCGGGAACGAGGCAGATCAACTCGCCAAGCTTTCGGCGATCCGCCCCAAGGGAGACATCACCGAGGCCGAGTACCAGCGGCCCAAGGACAAGATCCACCACTGAACCGGGAACTGCACCCGGGAATGCCGTCGCGCCGACCCCTCACAGCGGCCGACGCGACGGCATCCGATGTCGGTGCCACCTCGGGCGGTCCCCTCAGGCAGCCTCCGCCGGCAGGCTTCCGGCGCTGATGGCGTCGACGAGCACCTGGTGGTCCCGCTCGTTCTGGTCGGCGCTCGGCGAACGTCACCAGGGCCCGGTCGAAGGAGTCGCTGCTGCCCAGGTACGCGGCTATGGCGATGCGATCACCAGACCTGGCGTGGGCGCGGGCCAGCGTCACCCCGCACAGAGCGCCGAAGGTGCGCATGCCCCGCGGCACCATGTCCTCGGCCTCGGCGACCCACTTCCAGTCCCGCAACTGCCGTACGTAGAAGTCCCGGCGTCGGCCGTCGAGCCCCTCGACCCGCTCCCCACCCAGGAAGATGTCGCTGGTGGCCTGCATCAGCCGCTGCCCGGACACGACCCTCTCGCCCTGGGTCGGGTACGCGCTGGCCCCGACATGGGGCGCCAGCACGGACTCGTCGGCCTCCTTGGCCTGGAGGAACAGCGGGTCCTCGTCGTCCCGCCCCAACAGGAGCACGATCCAGCAGCGAGTGCCGACACTGCCGACCCCGACGACCTTGCGCGCCATGTCGGCCACTCGGTACTGGTCCAGCAGGTATCGACGGTCCGACTGCAGGGTCTTGCCGTAATTCTCGATCAGCCGGCTGATCTTCTGCTCGAGCTGGCCGCGCTGATCGTCCGGGAGCAGGTCCTCGAGGCGGGTGATGAGCGGCGGGTCGGGGGGCGATACGGCGCTTGCCGTCGACGACGAGGGTCAGCTTTTCGAAGGCTGAACGCGCCTTGCTCAGGGCCCGCGTCCAGCGTTCGCGGCCCCGGGCGGACACGTCCTCCCCGAACCGGCCCTCCACCCACTGCTCGTCGAACTGGGCGTACCAGACCGCCAGGTTGCCGATTCCGGCGAACGCGCGCATGTTCAGCCGGCCGGCGATGGCGAGGCTGGCGGCCAGGCGCTTGACGTCCCACTCCCAGGGGCCCGGCAGTGTCTCGTCGAAGTCGTTGATGTCGAACATGAGGCGGCGCTCGGGCGACGCCAGCAGCCGGAAGTTCAACATGTGTGCGTCACCGCACAGTTGGGTCCTGAAACCCGTCCTCGGCGTCTCTGCGAGGTCGGATGCCATGATGGCGGCGGCGCCCCGGTAGAACCGGAACGGTGACTCTGACATCCTCCCGTAGCTGACCGGCACGAGCTCGGGCACCCGTGTCGCCGACTGCTTCTCGAGGATCTCCAGCGGATCCGGCCGCTTGGGTCCCGGCGCGAACTCGGCGTGGCTGGAGCGGGGGACGTCGGCCCGCGCCGCCTTCCCGAGCGCGACTCGCTCCTGCGGGGTGCGGTGCCGCAACTCGCGGCCGTCCAGTTGGTTCTCGGTCGTGACAGCGGCTCCAGGAGATGGTCGCCTCCGCGCACGCCGGTGGCGGCGGGCCGGCAGTGTTGGTTCGATTGCTCCGAGTCATCTGCGGGCTGCGGCCCGCAGCCCGCAGTCGCTGCCGCGACCAGGTCATACCGGGCACTGTTCTCGGAGCATGCTCAGCCCTCGCCGTGGCGAGGTCTCGGCCACGCGGGAGGTCGGCTCACAGGCATCCTCAATCAACGTATCCCCACAGGAGACACCCAGCGAGCCGAGTCAGTGAGCGGCGCCGCCGCCCCCGGAGTCGGAGTCCGCGAGCGGGGTGGCGTCGTCGTAGTCCAGGAATTCACGGATCGCCAAGGCCACCAGAGTGATCACCGCGGTCCACACCACGACCGCCGTGGTCGGGTAGGTCCAGGTGAACAGGACGATCGCCGCGACCACCAGGACGACCACTCCGATCCAGCGCTTGAAGCGATGGACGAACCGCCCGACCGCACCGAGACGAAGGCCCGCCGATGTCGTCACGTCGCGCAGCGCGCCGATACTTCTGCGGCAGCCCGTGCGCGTGACGACGGCGATCCGGGACGGGCCGGCGAGGAAGGCGCCGACGGCGGTGAAGAGGGCGACCGCGGCGAGGGCACGTACACCGGCCCGCAGGAACTTCACCAGGGCGTCGTACACGGATCCCGCGGCGGCCTGGGATGCGCCGGGTGGCAGATGGTTGAGGTAGACGTCGCGGGCGACGGTGAGACCGATGCCGAGCACCAGCATGGCGACGAACACCGCCAGCGCGGCCCCGATCAACGCGTGCCGGCGGTTGAACGCCACATACACGCCCGCGGCCGCGACCAGCAGCGCGATGACGGGCAGCCAGCCGCCGAGGATCTGCAGCACTCTCACATAGGACCTGACCTTGCCGATGTCCTTCGAGGCGAACACCACGAAGTCCGTGTGCACGGCCGGGATCTTCGCGGCGGGGGAGAAGCCGGCCGCGACCAGCTGGTTCTTGACGTCGGCGACGATCGGCCCCAGGTCGATGACGACCTGGTTGTTCTTCAGCTGGACAGTTCCACCGGCCTGGCCGGTCAGGGCCTTGTCCAGCGCCGTGTGCGCCCTGCGGTTGGCATTCACCCAGACCGTCTCGAAGGCACTGCTGGTGACCACCCGCTCCACCGTGCTGCTGACCAGCTGCTTGAGCCCGTTCTCGATCGGGCCGTTCAGGTTGCCCAGCAGCTTGGCCGCCTGCGGCGGAACCCCCTTCGCCGAGGCCGCGTCCGTCAGTTGCTTGACCAGCGCGTCCACGTCGACCTGAGCCAGCACGGCGGCTGTGACCCGGTTGGTGACCGCCTTCTGCACATCTGGATCACTCGCCAGCGGTCCGACGGTGGCGACGTAGCGGTCCGTGTCCTGGACGATGCTGTTCGCCCAAACCGCCACGACGGACAGCAGCGCCAGCAGCGCGGCGAAAAGGATCAGCAGGACCGAGCCGAGCGAGCGAAACGGGTGGTGCCGCACCGCCCTGGGTGGTCCGGCGCTCTCCAGGGCATTGACCCGCTGCCGCAGTTCGGCCAGTTCGCCGCGTTCCCTGGCCGATAGCTGTTCGTCCCCGCTGTCACTCATGGTCGCAAGCAGAGCTGTCCGGCGTGGAGCCCGCGACCTGGGCGAACCAGGCGGGTGAACGGCGCACCGAGGTGCGAGGACCACGCTCCGGTGATGCAATTGACGCAGGGGGTCGTGGGGGACGACGGCCACGAGCACCAGAGGTGACACCGTGAGCGACGAATTCGAAGACGTGGGTCCGATCGACTATCTGGTCGTCGAGTTCCCCGGTAACCGGATGACGGGCGAGGGCTTCCCCATCCTCGTCGATCTCGTGGACCGCGGACTCATTCGGATCCTGGACCTGATGTTCGTCAGGAAGGACGCCGACGGTTCCGTGACCGCCATGGAAATCGCCGACTTCACCGGCGACGGCGAGCTCGACCTGGCCGTCTTCGAGGGGGCGTCGTCAGGGCTCCTGGGCCAGGACGACATCGACGAGGCGGCCAAGGCGCTGGAGCCCAACAGTTCCGCCGGCATCCTGCTCTACGAGAACCGGTGGGCCGCGCCCTTCGCCGCCGCCCTGCGCCGCGGCGGGGCCCGGATGGTGGCCTCCGGGCGGATTCCGGTGCCCGCGCTCGTCGCCGCCCTCGAGGCGACCGAGGCCGCTCACTGAACAACGCTCGATGACGCCGACGAACAGCTGACGGGCAGAAGGGAAACAGTCATGCCAGGTCTCCTCCGCGGGGTCGCGCGCACGGCCGTCGTCGCCGGAACGGCGACTGCCGTGTCGAACCGTGTGTCACGCCGACAGCAGGGGCGATGGGCAGCCCAGCAGGAACAGCAGACGCCCCCGCCCCAGTCGGCGTCCTACGCCGAACCGCCGGCGGCTCCGACGGCCCCCGACATGTCCAGCAAGATTGAACAGCTGAAGCAGCTGGGTGAGTTGAAGGACCAGGGCGTACTCACCGAGGCCGAGTTCGAGGACCAGAAGCACAGGCTTCTGGCGTGATCGGGCCTCCTCACCTCTCTGGGCCGCGTGCTGCCGCAACGTGCCCCAAAGTTGTACCGTTGGCGACACCGACCTCTCCCTTCTGTGGGCTCGTGCCCTCCGCGTGCCCGTAAGGGTGGAAACCCACGGTCAACAGCAGTGCAATCCAGCCCTCAGACCAGCCCACTGACGAGGTATCTGCGCTGGTCAGAGTATCGAGGGCCGCCCAAGCGCCGTCGCTTCCCAAGCTGAGGTACTGGGGCGGCGGTCTTGCGATACGGTGCGGGCTTCATATGACGCCCCCCTCGGAGAGCAAGTGGATCTGCTGAACGGCCGTGGTGCCCGCTTTGCGACCACGATCCTGTTGGGCTTGGCTGCACTCGCTATCGCTGGCTGCAACCCTGATCCGACCGATCCCGAGAACGTCGATCCGATCGCTCTGGTGAACAGCACATCGCACCCAGTGCGCGTCTTTTGGTGTGCCGGCGACGGGGACAACGAATGCGCGGAGGAGCAAAGCCTAGGAGTCATCCCAGCGGGGGCACATCGCACCGTGCGCATCTCCTCCTACGAAGTAATGCTGCACGTCAAGGCAGCTTCAGGCCCAGGGGGATATGTCTGCGAAGACGACGCTCCGGGCAGTCGGATAGCTCTGGGCGCGTCGTATCCCTCCATGAAAGCCGCATACGACCACTGCCTGGCCGGAGCCTCACCGAGCATCTCGCCCCGTTGAGATCCCGCATGGACATGCCCTTACCCAGGAGTTGACATCCACCGCCGACATCAACAGCCGCGGACGGCGGCAGAAGCAGACGCACGCGGACGGCCAGCACGCCCAAGCCAGGTAGTCCTGTCGAAGGAGTGTCGGCCCTCCGGATCGAACTCCTAGTAGTGCCTGGTCAGGTTGGTATGGGTTCTGGCGTGTTGCGGTGACAGGTGGGGCAGGCGCCGGTCCAGAGCGCGAGGAGTAACTGCAGTTCGCGCGTGATCCGGTAGAGGCTCAGGCCGGCGCCGTCTCTTTTGGGGACCGGGTGATGCGCTGCAGGGTGCAGAAGGCGTGCGCGACGGAGACGAGGGTGACGTGG
>NZ_JBSFHA010000147.1:0-14221 GCF_053596855.1 Streptomyces sp. NPDC001617 | reverse complement strand
GGCAGCCGGGGTCTGCCGGTTCGCTCACACGTTCTCCCTCTCCGTACAAGCTCCAGATCTTAGACACCTCGGCGCCGCCGCCCTGCTCTCCGTGCACCTGGGCCGGCTCAAGGACCAGGGCGGTATCCGCCCCGAGCAGATCAGCGTCGGCAAGCTCAACAACGTCCGGGAGGCGATCGCGATCGCGCGGGAGTGCCGCACGATCCTCGGCGCCAGCGGCATCTCCCTGGAGTACTCGCCGCTGCGCCACGCCAACAACCTGGAGTCCGTCCTCACGTACGAGGGCACCAGCGAGATGCACACGCTGGTCGTCGGCCAGGCGATCACCGGCTACCCGGCGTTCCGCTGACCGCCCAAGGCTGAAGGAAGACGACCGTGAACATCGTCGTACTCGTCAAGCAGGTCCCGGACACCGCTGCCGAACGCACCCTGTCCGAGGCCGATCACACCCTTGACCGCGAGAGCGTTGATCTCGTCCTGGACGAGATCAACGAGCGTGCCGCGGAGGAGGCCCTGACCCTGAAGGAGGCGGTGGGTGCCGAGGTCACCGTCGTGTCCATGGGACCCGACTCCGCGCTTGACGCCATCCGCAAGGTCCTGGCGATGGGCGCCGACCGCGGCATCCACATCTGCGACGACAGGCTCCAGGGCGCCGACGTCGTGACCACCGCAAAGGTGCTGGCAGCCGCCGTACGGACCGTAGCGGACGTCGACCTGGTCCTCGCGGGCAACGCGACGACCGACGGACAGGCGAGCGTGGTCCCCGCCATCGTCGCGGACCTGCTCGGCCTGCCCCCGCTGACGCATGTGCGGGAACTGACCGTGGAAGCGGGCCGGGTGCGCGCAGAGCGCGAGACCGACAACGGCGAGGCGACGCTCGGCGCGCAGCTGCCCGCGCTGGTCAGCGTCACCGAGAAGATCAACGAACCGCGCTACCCCTCATTCAAGGGGATCATGGCCGCCAAGAAGAAGCCGGTGGCGACGGTCGACCTCGACGATCTGTTCCCCGACGCGGACGACACCGGGTTCCTCCTGACCCGCACCCGCGTGGTGGAGGCCGTCCCGCGTCCGGCACGGATCGCCGGAATCCGTGTCACGGACGACGGTTCGGTCGGCCGGCGGCTCGTCGACTACCTGATCGCCCAGAAGCTCGTCTGAAACCGCCCCGAACACGAAGCAGGCCCCCATGCCCGATGTCCTCGTCCTCGTCGACCACGACGGGGAACATGTCCACAAGTCCACGTACGAACTCCTCGCCGCCGCACGGCAATTGGGCGCCCCGGCCGCAGTGGTCGTGGGAACCCCCGGCACTGCGGCACGCCTCAAGGAGACCCTCGCCCGCCACGGCGCCGCCAGCGTCTACGCGGCCGAATCCACCGAGGCAGCCGAGTTCCTCGCCACACCGGCCGTCGACGCCTTGGAGCTGGCGGTCCAGGAAGCCACCCCTGCCGCCGTTCTGGTCTCCGCGACGGCGGACGGCAAGGAGGTGGCCGGGCGTCTGGCCGCGCGGCTGGACGCCGGGCTGCTGATCGACGCGGTCGACCTGGACTCGTCCGGCGTGGCCACCCAGATCGTCTTCGGCGGGTCGTACACCGTGCGCTCCCAAGTCACCCACGGCATACCGGTCATCGCCGTGCGGCCGGGGGCCTTCGAGCCGGAGGAGCACCCTGAGGAGGCGGGGGAGCAGGAGCTCGTCCCGCTGCCGATCGACCCCGTGGCGTCGGCCCGTATCACCGCCCGTCGCGCCGCGCTCGCGGGTGACCGTCCCGAACTCACCGAGGCGACCGTCGTCGTGTCCGGCGGACGCGGTGTCGGAGGAGCGGACGGCTTCCAGGTGGTCGAGGAACTGGCCGACGCCCTGGGAGGCGCGGTGGGTGCCTCGCGCGCCGCGGTCGACGCCGGCTACTACCCGCACCAGTACCAGGTCGGGCAGACCGGAAAGTCCGTCTCACCCCAGCTGTACATCGCCCTGGGCATCTCCGGGGCCATCCAGCACCTCGCCGGGATGCAGACCTCCAAGACGATCGTCGCGGTCAACAAGGACCCCGAGGCGCCGATCCTCGAACTCGCCGACTACGCGGTGGAGGGAGACCTGTTCGCGGTGGCACCCCAGCTGACGCAGGAAGTGGCCGCCCGCCGCGCGGGCGGCTGATGCGGCCTCTCGGGGACGCGGCTTTCGAGGTCCGGGCCGTCCGGCCCGGGCCAGGAGGGGGAGACACTGTGCGGTTTGCCGAGGAGCCGAGGGTCGGCTGTGACGTTCATATAGAAGCGGAGCCCTCGCGGGTGTGGGGTCTGGTGACGGACATTGGTCTGCCGGCTCGGCTGAGTCCCGAACTGCAGCGGGTGCAATGGCTCGACGGTGCGGAAGGACCTGAGATCGGGGCGCGTTTCGCGGGGTACAACCACCATCGGCTGGTCGGCGACTGGCGTACGGTCTCGCATGTCGTCGAGTTGGAGGAGCAGCGGGTGTTCGGCTGGGCGGTCGTCGATCCCGACGGCCGGTACGGCGACCCCGCACCCGATCCGGCGAGGCCTCTGGCCGTCTGGCGCTTTGAGCTCGAGCCGGAGGGGACCGGCAGCAGGCTGCGGCAGGTCGCGCGGATCGGGCCGGGCCGCTCAGGGATCAGTCTGGCGATCGACCGTACGCCGGAGCGGGAGGAGGCGATCGTGGCCTTCCGCCTTGCCGAGCTCCGCACGAACATCGAAGCCACCTTGCTCGGCATCAAGGAGCTCGCCGAAGAAGGCCGCTGAGGGTGCCGCGGCCCGAGCCCCTGCCCGTTCCAGACCGGCCGACACCACCTCGACGAAGCGGTGATCTACCCGTGCCCACCGAACACGCCCGCCAATCCGGTCATCTGCACGGGGGGAGGGACGGGCGGCATCGCCCTGATCGTCGTCCTCGCCTGCCTCCCAGCCGACGGCCCCGCACCGGTCTCCGTTCTTGGCGGTCGGCGAGACCAGATCCTGTCCCTCTGTCGGCACGCTCAGGCCCAGGCGACTCTGCTTCCGCAGCTTCGGCCAGGTCGACGAGGCGTCCTGGATGCAGACCGCCACCAGAGGCGATTGAACAGAGACCGGCGTGAACGTGCTTGCGGCCACGCCCACCGGCGTACCGGAGTCAAGTGCGCACGGGGATGTCCTCCTGCCCCGAGAGCGCAGCGCCCAGGCGCGGCAGCGAGCCGTTGTTGCCGTGTTGTCGCCCACCAGCAGTTGGGGCGCGCCCTCGACCACGAACCCGGCGAGCATCCAGTCCGGCGTGAACGAGCCGCCGGCCAGCGGCCACTGAGGCGGTAGCCGCTCTCAACCGCGGTCGCCTTGCCCTTCGGGGTTATCGCGAGCCGGCTCGCCAGTTCTGCGATGGTCTCCCGGAGTTCGAGGTCGCCGTTGGCGTCGCCGTAGTGCGTGTGGCCGTCGCGCACCGCCTGCCGCAGGGCCTCGGCGATCGGTTCCGGGGTGGGGAAGTCGGGTTCGCCCCGGGCCAGGGTCATGGTCCCCGGCGGCGGAGTCGCTCCGGCGGGGCGCAGGGAGGACTGCTGTACGCGGGTGAGGGCCTTGGACGGCTGGAACGGGATCATCGGATGCCTTCGGTACGAGTGTGGAAGTCGGCTATTCGTTCCCACATCCACACGGGGTTGGCGTACATCGGCCAGTGCCCGCTGTGCGGAACCTCAGCCAACTCGACGCCATTCGCGGCGAGTTCGGGCAGGTAGGACAGGGACGCGTTCTGCTCGCCGTACATGAACATGCGGGGGACGGGCAGGGAGAGGAACTTCGTCAACAGGTCGCCGTGGTCGGACAGGTCGACCATCGACTCGAAGATCCCGCGCACCGCGCCCGGGCGCACCTTGTGGCGCACGCTTGCCGCGTACAAGGCGCTGGAGGACTCGGTTGAACGGCGCGCCCGCTCGACGAAGCCGTCGAGGAAGCGTTTGTCGTCGCCTGCGGGATGTGTGACGATCTGCCGACTCAGGAAGCAGTCCTCGGGGGCCACGTTCCCTTCGATGTCCACGAAACTGAGGATCCGGTGCGGTTCCTGGTGGGCCAGCATGAGCGCGGTCAGGCCGCCCATGGAGTGCCCGACGAGGTGGAACCGCTCGACGCCCGCGTGCCGCAGGACCGCCTGGGCGGTCCTCACCAGGAACGGGATCGAGATCCTGGCGAGGTCCGCGCAGTCCGTCTCCCCGCAGCCCGGCGCGTCGTAGGCGAGCAACGGGCGCCCCGCCATCCCGGGCTGGCGAACGAAGTCGGTGTAGTCCTCCTTCGTCGAGCCGAAGCCGTGAAGGAAGACGACGGGGGTGAGCTCACCGGGGCGGCGCACGGTGGCGACACGCAGTTCAACGCCGTCGACGCGCAGGCTCAGGTGCTCGTCCGTGGACTCGTTCCCCGCGGTCAAGACATTCTCCTTCACGCCAGGCGGTAGTACTCGAGGGTCGTCACACCGCCGCGGATCGCTTCGAGGGCGCGCTGCTCCGCGGCGACCCGGTCGTCCGACCGGTCCAGGGTCGTGGCCGCGGCTTCGGCCGGTACGACGACCACACCGTCCGCGTCTCCGACGACGAGGTCTCCGGGCCGTACGACCACTCCGCCGACGCGGACCGGGACGTCGAACGTGCCGGGATGGTCCTTGCCGGTGCCGACCACGGTCACATGGCGGGCGAAGACCGGGAAGTGTGATCAGCAGGAGGTGATCGTCCGTCAGCGGTGGGCCTCGGCGTTGTGGCGTGCGCCGAGAAGCTTCGGACGCGTCCTCAGGCTGCCTGGTAGTTGAAGAATCCCCGCCCTGACTTGCGGCCCAGCAGACCCGATTCGACCATGCGCCGCAGCAGTGGGGGAGGGGCGTACAGCGGTTCCCGGTACTCCTCGTAGAGCGCCTCGCCTATCGCCGCCACGGTGTCCAGTCCTATGAGGTCGGCCAGGCGGAGTGGCCCCATGGGGTGGGCGCAGCCGGCAGTCATCCCGGTGTCGATGTCTTCCGCCGTCGCCGTGCCGGAGCCGACCATCCGCACCGCCGCCAACAGGAAGGGAATCAACAGGGAGTTGACCACGAATCCCGCACGGTCCTGCGCGACGATGGGCTTCTTGCCCAGGATCTCGCCGGCGAAGGCACGCACGTGCGCTTCGGTGGCCTTCGAGGTGTGCAGCGAGGGGATGACCTCGACCAGCGGCATGACGGGGACGGGGTTGAAGAAGTGCAGACCGACCACCGCTTCCGGCCGTCCGGACGCGGCTGCGAGCCGGGCGATGGGGATCGAGGAGGTGTTGCTCGCCAGCACCGTGGTCGGGTTCGTGACCACCTCGCCCAGCTGCCGGAACAGCGCCGTCTTGGCCTGCTCGTCCTCGACGGCGGCCTCGATGACCAGATCGGCTCCGGCCAGGCGGGAGAGGTCGCCCGTGACAGAGACACCGGCCAGGGCGTGCGCGCGGTCCTCGGACCTGAGGGCGCCGCGCTTCTCCGCCTTCAGCAGGGAGTCCGCCACACCGGCCAGGCCCGCCCGGGCCCTGTCCTCGGTCACGTCGCACAATGTGACGTGCAGCCCCGCCCGGGCACAGACCTCGGTGATGCCCTGGCCCATCTGGCCCGCGCCTACGACGCCCACGTGCCTGATCGTTGTCATGTGTTCTTCCGCCTGTCCCTGGGTCGGGCGGCGGTCGACGGACCCCGCCACGGTGGGTGCTGCCGTGTTGAGCGTAGGCCGATCACACGCCCTCTGACCTGCTCGGACAGTGCGTCATCCGCGTACAAACGTGCGTCGGTTCGACGGTGACCGAGCGCCCGCGAGGGGCAACGTCGACCGCATGTCTGCGAGGCGTCGGGCTGATGCCGGACGCCTGCTGTGGATCCCCGTCTCAGGCGGCGGCGGTGGCGGCAGCGGCCTCCCGCAGTCGGCGGATCACACCGCGAACCGCCGGCGAGGTCTCCCCCCTGCGGTAGGCGCCGACCAGCCGGGTGGTCAGCGCCACGTCCGCGAGCGGACGGTACGTCACTCCCGGGATCTGCACACGGCGCAGCGAATCCGGTACCAGGGCCACCGCGAGACCACCGCCCACCAGTGTCAGAGCCGCGATGAAGTCCCGCACCGGGGGAGCGCACCGCGGAGTGAACCCCCCTTGCTCCGCCACTTCGAGGATCTGGTCGCGGCAGCCGTATTCCTCGTCGAAGTGCGGGGCCACGAAGGTCTCGTCACGCAGCTTCGCCGCCGGTATCGCCTCGTACGCCGCGAGCGGCGCGGTGGCCGGCAGTGCGAGGACGACCTGCTCGGTGAGCAGGCAGGTGGCGGTGACTTCGGGCGGGTACTCCGGCCGCCAGCGCAGGAAGCCGACGTCGATGTCCCCGCACGCCAGTGCTTCCAGCTGGGCAGGCGTCTCCAACTCGCGTACCTGTACGGTGAGTTCGGTGCAGGGGGCCGCGCAGCGGGTGAGGACGTCGGTCAGCACCCCGGAGAACGCGGCCGAGGCGACGTACGCGATCTGGGCATGGCCCAGCTCCCCGCGGCCGGCCCGGCGGCCCACGGCCTCGGCGCGTGCGGCCTGCTCAAGTGTCAGCCGTGCCTCTTCGAGGAACAGCCGCCCGGCGCTGGTCAGGGCCGGGCGGGTGCGCCGTCCGCGGTCGATCAGGCGTACGCCCAGGTGCGACTCCAGCGCTCTGACCTGGGCGCTGAGTGCTGACGGTGCCAGGTGCAGGCGATCCGCCGCCCGCGCGAAGTGCAACTCGTCCGCGACGACGACGAACGATTCCAGCCAGCGTAGTTCCATCGGTTCCTCCATCCCGCCGGGAAGGCACACCCCGCGGCGGCGTCAGGGCAGAACAGGACCGCCGCGGGGTGAGTCCGGGGGAGTGCGGTTCAGGGGATCACGACGTAGTTGCCGAATCCGCCGTCGAGGTCCGTGGCGCGTCCTGAGATCGCTTCGTTGACCTTGGACAGGGGGAAGGGCTTGGTGATCAGGTAGGACAGGTCCAGGGCTCCGGTGGCCACCATGTCGGCGACCTCCTGGCCCTGCGCGGTGGTGAACCAGTTGGAGCCGATCAGTTGGACCTGCTCGTCCATGAGCCACTTCACGTCCACGGGCAGCCGGTCGGCCACGCCGCCGACGTTGACGACCCTGCCGCCGCGACGGACGCCTTGCATGGAGTCGAGCATCGTCTCCACGGGGGCCTTGGCGCCGAGCGCGCTGATGACGAAGTCCGCGCCCTCGCCGCCGGTCCGGGCCTTCGCCCATGCGCCGGTGGAGCCCTCGCCCAGCCGCATGACCTCGATCCGGTCCGGGGCCATCTCCTTGACGCGCTTGAGGAGTTCCTCGTTGCGGCCGGTCCCCAGGACCCTGGAGACACCCGAGGCCAGCGCGAGGAGGGTGGCGGCGACGCCGAGGGTGCCGGTGATGCCGTCGATCAGGGCGACCTGGCCGGGACCGGCCGCGGCGTGTTGGAGGGCGCCGTAGGAAGTGCCGATGTAGCCCAGCTTTCCGGCCTGCTCGAACGTCATGTTGTCCGGGATGTTGACGATCGCGTGCTGCGGCGCCGTCATGTACTCACAGAAGCCGCCGTAGGGGTAGAGGTCGAAGATCCGCTGACCGTCGCGACAGGTGCTGAAGTAGCCGTTCAGGGTGAAGTAGCGGCAGCGGCTGAGCTCGCCGCCGCGGCACACCTGGCAGCTGCCGCAGGACCGCAGCGGGCTGACATAGACCCGGTCACCGGGCTTGGTGTTCAGCACCGCCTCGCCGACCGCCTCGACCACGCCGGCGGGGTCCAGGCCGAAGATCGCGGGCAGCTTCGGCAGCGGCTGGTGCGGATACCAGGTGGGCCAGTTGTTGATCACGTTGGCCATGTTCGGCACGATTCCGCATGCCTTGACGCGCACCAGCACGTCGGTCGGCCGCGGGGTGGGTATGTCGACCGTGTCCACGGACATCGGCTCACCGAGCGCGTGCAGTCGTGCAGCGAGCATCTTCGCCATTGAAATACTCCTTGAAACTGTTCCGTCCCGACGGTCGAGGGCCGGAGGCTTTCTATTCGGCGGCCGAGGCGGCGGAACTGCGGCTCGGTCATCACCTTCGATGTGGTGAGGGGCCGTACGGCGCCGAGTGCTACGAATTCTGGAACGGGTTCGGGTAGTTGTCCTCGAGGTCGATGTCCAGCAGGCCCATGATGCGGACGCCGGAGTTGTACCAGGCGATGGACAAGGACAGTTCGACCATTTGCCGGCCCGTCAGGTGCTCGGCGGCGGCGCGCCAGGTCCCCTCGGAGACGTCGACGTGGAGTGTGGACTCCTTGGCGAGGCGCATGACCGCCTTCTCCGTCTCGTCGAACAGACCGGACGACTCGAAGTCGGCGACCGCCGCGAGCTGTTCCTCGGTAAGGCCCGCTTTGAGTCCGTGCGACTGGTGATGTGCGACCTCGTAGGCGGACCGGGTCGCGTGGCCCACGGTGAGGATGGCCAGTTCGCGCAGTTTCGGGCTGAGGTCGGCGGCCCGCAGCGCGTTGGCGTAGGTCAGGAAGGCGTCCAGCTGTGCCGGTGCGTGGGTGAGGGCGAGGAAGATGTTCGCGGTCGGTACCTTGCGTTCGGTCTCCAGCCGGTCGTAGAGCGGCTTCAGTGATTCGTCCGCGTCCTCGCGGCGAACGTAGGGAACTCGTGCCATGGCGTCTCCTTGAGGGACGGGCGAAGGAAAGGATCAGGGGAGGGGCTGTTCGAGCAGGAACCGCTCCAGCGACATCGGCTTCGGTGGTTCGGCCGGCGGGGTCTGGGGCGCGCCGACGAAGGGTGACGCCTCGAAGTACCACTTCTCCAGTGCGGGCAGGCCCCAGCGGGCGTTGGTGCTCAGGGAGGCCGCGTCCCAGCGCACGGGTTCGACCTCGGTGTCGATGGTCTGGTAGTGGCTGTTGAAGACCTCCACCCGGTGCCCGTCGGGGTCGCGGAGGTAGGCGAAGAGCATCCCGCCCGGACCGTGCCGTCCGGGGCCGCGCTCCACGCCGTCGCCGTAACCGAGGATGCCCGCCCAGTCGCAGGCGCTGAAGATGTCGCGGCTCTCGGAGACGGTGTAGGCGAAGTGGTGCAGGGCGGGCCCGGTGTTCTCGACGATCGCGAGGTCGAGGCAGGTGCCCTTGCGGTACAGGAAAGCGCCCAGCAGCTTGTCGCCGTGCTCCAGGTACTCCGAGTTGCGGAAGCCGAGCTCGCTGTAGAACGCGCACAGCTCGTAGGTGTCGGGCGCGAAGATCTGGTAGTGGTCCAGCCGCTGCGCATGGGCGCCCTTGTACTGCTCGAAGTCGATGTGCAGCCGCGGTCGGGTCTCCATGTGCGCGCACAGTTCCAGCGGCGTGCCGATGGGGTCGGCGACGTGCAGGGTACGGCCCTGGTAGGGGACGTCGACCCACTCGGCGGGAAGCCCCCGCTCACGGAACCAGGCGTAGGCGAGGTCGAGGTCCTCGTCGAAGAACACCCGGAAGCCGATCCTCCTGCAGGCGCCCGCACCCACGCCGTCGTCGGCCTGTTCCAGTACAAGGCTGTGGTGGCAGGCTTCCGCCAGCCCGCGCAGGTAGCAGGTGCGCTCGTCCTCGTCGCTGACGACGAGTCCCAGCGCTCGCGCGTAGAAGTCGCGGCTCGCGGTCAGGTCGGCCACGGTGAGCCGGACATGGCTGGAGCGGGTGATGTTGAAACTCGGGCGCAGATTGACGGGTGGCAGCATGCTGGTCTCCGTGCTCCGATCGGCTCTTGATTTCGATGACTGTAATTCTTCGAAGCCGTTTTACGGCTTGGTCGTGGAAGGCCCGGTTCCGGCGAAAGTGAATGCGGACCAGCCGCTGAATTCCGCGGAGTCGCCGAGGGACTCCTCGATGCGCAGAACCTCGTTCCACTTGGCCATGCGTTCGGAGCGCGTGAACGAGCCGACCTTCAGCTGGCCGGCGTCCCAGCCGACGCTCAGATGCGCGATGGTGACGTCCTCGGTCTCGCCGGAGCGGGCCGAGACGATGGTGCCGAAGCCGGCGTCCTTCCCGGCGCGCAGGGCTTGGTACGCCTCGGTGACCGTGCCCGCCTGGTTGGGTTTGACGAGGACGGCGTTCGCCGCGCCGTTGGTGGCCGCCGCTTCGACCCGTTTGGCGTTCGTGACCAGGTAGTCGTCGCCGATGACCTGGCATCGCTTCCCGTAGCGGCGGGTGAATTCCATCATCCCCTCGTGGTCGTCCTCGCCCACCGGGTCCTCGACGGACAGGACGGGGTACTGCTCGATCCAGCCGCCCAGCATGTCGATCAGTGCCGCCGTGTCCAGCGTGCGGTCGTCGAGCGCCAGCGTGTACCGGCCGGCGCTGCCGAACTGCGAGGCCGCGACGTCCAGGGAGATACCGACCTGGGCCGAGGGTGTGAAGCCCGCGGTCTCGATCGCCCGGGTCAGCGTCTCCAGCGCCTCCTCGTTGGAGCCGAACGCCGGCCAGAAGCCACCTTCGTCGGCCACCCCCTGTGCCTTCCCCGCCGTCCGCATCAGGCTCCCGGCCGCCCGGTAGATCTCCGCCGTCCAGTCCAGCGCCTCGGAGAAGCTGCCTGCCGCGGGGCAGACGACCATGAAGTCCTGCACATCCACGCGACGGTCCGCGTGGGCGCCGCCGCCGAAGATCTGGATCTCCGGCAGCGGGATGCGCACCGGCCGCCCGCCGGCCAGGTGCTGCCACAGGGGTACGCCCGCCGAGGCAGCGGTGGCGTGCAGGACCGCCATGGAGGTGGCCACGAGCGCGTTGCCGCCGAGACGGCTGCGGTCGGGGGTGCCGTCGAGATCGATCAGAAGCCGGTCGACGGCCTCCTGGTCGGTCGTGTCCAGGCCCAGGAGGGCGGGTGCGATCTCGTCGTTCACGGAGCCGACCGCGCGGTGGACGTCCAGTCCGCCGAAGCGGAGGCCACCGTCGCGCAGGTCGAGCGCTTCGCCCTGGCCCGTCGAGGCCCCGGCCGGCGCTATGGCCCGTCCGATCGCGCCGTCCGCGAGGTGTGCCTCGACCTCTACGGTCGGCCGACCGCGTGAGTCCCACACCCTTCGGCCGTGGAGCTTGGCGATCCGCGCGTCTGTCATGGCGGTGCGACCTTTCGGAGTGGGGATGGTGCGGGTGGCGAGCGGGCCCGTGCGGGGGCCTGTCGTCGGACGAGGGGTGTGCCTGTGGTCGGCGGCGCGCCGGACCGGCGCGAAGGGCGCCATGGGCAACTGTCTTCTAGTAATGCTAACGATAGCGCAATCGTGCGAGGTGTCCGGTGATCGTGTCAAGAGTCTGGTGGTGGAAGTGTGCCGAGGGCGTGGCGCGCGCGCCGTGGGCGTGCGCCGTGTCCGGTAGTGCTATCGTTCGCATTGTCGGATGGTATCCCGGCCACGACCCCGGCGGACCCGCTCTTCCTGGACGGACGGACAGCACAGGTGCGCGGGTCCGCCGGACCGGATCACGGCTTTGAGGAAAGCGAGCCCGATATGGCACCCGAGCCCTCCGCGGCACCCATGACCCTCACCACTGTTGTGGCCAGCACACGTCCCGGACGGGTGGGCAGGTCCGTCGCGGACTGGTTCACCGCCCGAGCCGCGGAGTACGAGCGGTTCGAGTCGCACACCGTCGACCTCCGGGAACTCGCCCTGCCCTTCTTCGACGAGCCGCATCCGCCCGCGCTGCAGCAGTACACCAAGAGCCACACCCGCGCCTGGAGCCGGATCGTCGACGCGTCGGACGCGTTCGTCTTCGTCACCCCGGAGTACAACGGGAGCTTCCCGGCCCCGTTGAAGAACGCCTGGGACTATCTGGTCGTGGAGTGGCAGCACAAGCCGGCCGCGTTCGTCAGCTACGGAGGGGTGTCGGCAGGCACGCGGGCGGTGCAGATGGGCAAGCAGGTCGTGGCGAATCTCAGGATGCTGCCGATCGGCCCGACGGTGAGCATCCCCTTCGTCGGTGAACTCGTCGAAAACGGTGCTTTCCGGCCCGGCAAGATCCACGAGGACGCAGCAGAGCAGGTGCTCGACGAACTGGCGCGTACGTCGCGTGTGATGCGGGGGCTGCGCAGCGGGACGTACTGAGTCGGATCCGATATGACGAAGGCACCTGGAGCGATGCACTCCGGGTGCCTTCGTCATATCGGGAGTCAGTCGATGGCCGTGGTTCGAGCGGTCTGGGACGGGGCCCTTCCGTCGGGAGGCGCCGTGCTGCCGCGCAGAATCAGGGATCCGGGGGAGACCGAGGTGTACGGGCCGTCGTTGCCCGCCTTGGTCTTGAGTCGGCGCATCAGCCACAGCGCGCAGCCGGTGGCCATCTCCTGGATCGGCATGCCGATCGTGGTGAGCCCGGGACCCCACCAGGAGAAGCCGGGTTCGTCCCCGAACCCGACCACGGACAGTTCGCCGGGCACCTTCACGCCCTGCACGGAGAGCTCCTCCAGGACCCCCAGGGTGAGCTGGATCGATCCCAGGACGAGCGCGGTGGGCGCATCGGGCCCGCTCAGCAGTCGGCGCACCGCCTGGCGCCCGTGGTCCACGGACGACGGCGGTCCCAGCTCCGTACGCCCGGCATGGTCCGGAAGTCCGCCTTCCCGCAGGGCGGTGCGGAAGCCGCGCAGACGGTCCGCACCTGTCGGCAGTTCCTCGGGTCCGCCCAGGTAGGCGATGTCGGTGTGGCCCAATGTCAGCAGGTGGGCCGTGGCCTGGCGCAGCGCCTCGTGGTCGTCCACGCCGAACCACTGGGAGCCGAGCGAGGGGTGACGGCGCAGCAGCTGCAGGTGCGGCAGGGTGCGCAGGAGTTTGACGGACTCGTTGTGTGGGCGTGCGGTGGGCACGATGATGACGCCGGCCACGCGGTTCGCGGACAGCTCCCGCAGATGGCGCAGTTCCACCATCCGGTCGTCGTCGGTCTCCGAGAGCATCAGCTGGAAGCCCTCGGCCTCCATGTTCTTCGACAGCTGGTGCGCGATGGTCGAGTAGAAGCTGTTGCGGATGTCCGGGATCACCAGCGCGACCACGTTGCTGGAGGCGCCCCGCATCATCCGCGCCGCGCGGTTGCCGACGTACCCCATCTCCGAGGCGGCCTGCCGTACCCGGAACTTGGTCTCCTCGCTGATCCGCGCGTCGTCGGCGAGCGCCCGGCCGACCGTCGAGACGGAGACCCCGAGGCGTTCGGCGATGTCCCTGGTCGTGACCACGTAAAGGATCCCCCTCGACTCACTGGCCCGTGCTGTCACTTTCCGTATGCCAACGATAGCGCTCATCGTCGCGCTCCGTGGTCGGACGGGTGACGTCTCTCCATCGAACATTCTGGTCATGCTAACGTTAGCATCGTTGGATGGGTCGTGCAGCCGCCCGCGGCTGCCCAGTTGCGGAGGTGTCCGTGCGGATCGTCAGATACGCCGTCGACGGCGTGTGTCACTACGGAGAACTTGAAGCGGGCGACTCCAGGATCGCGCGATGCGAAGGTGATCCCTATACCGGGCTGGCGCCCACGGGGCACGTCGACCACGTCGGTGACGTGACGGTCCTTTCGCCGCTCGACCGGCCCCGGATCTTCGGATTCGCCTACAACTACGCCGCGCACGTCGACGAGACCGACCGCGAGATTCCGGACGTTCCCGTGTGCTTCATGAAGCCGAGCACGGCGGTCGTCGGGCCGGGGGAGGCCATTGTCTATCCGGCTGATGGTGAACTGATTCATTTCGAGGGCGAGTTGGTTGTCGTCATCGGAAAGGAAGCCCGCCATGTGAAGCCCTCCGAGGCCCAGGAATACATTCTCGGCTACACATGCGGCAATGACGTCAGCGATCGCATCGTCCAGCGCAAGGAAAGCACCTACGGGACCCTGCTGATCGGGAAGGGACAGGACACGTTCGCACCCCTCGGCCCCGTCATCGCCACCGGGCTCGACCCCGCGGGTCTTTCCCTGACGACCCGGGTGAACGGCACGGTCATGCAGTCCGCGAGTACGGCCGACCTGCTGCTCGCCGTCCCCGACATCGTCAGCTACCTCAGTCGCTATCTGACGCTGCTGCCCGGAGACGCGATCATGACCGGCACGCCGTCCGGTGTGGGGCCGATCTGTCCCGGGGACGAGGTCGAGGTCGAGATCGAGGGCATCGGAGTCCTGCGCAACACGGTCGTGGCCGAGAGCCGCTGACCTCGGTCGTTCGCTGGGAGGCCGCACGTTTCGGGGGCCCGACACCGCCCCGGCGGGGGGGGGGGCCCGAGCGGAATTTACACCTAGTGAAAACAAGCAAGTAAAAAAAAA
>NZ_JBSFHA010000146.1:0-14221 GCF_053596855.1 Streptomyces sp. NPDC001617 | reverse complement strand
ATCTGGCCGCTCTGCGCCGCCCCGCCCTGCGGCCCGTCGCCGCCGCGTGGACCGAGGATCCACCCTCGGGGTGGAAGCGCCCCTTCTCCGTGCCTGCCCTGGCTACAGGGCCACGCCCAACAGAGCGTCCACGGCCCGCGACACGACACCGGGGGCGCCGGTGTCCGTACCGCCCTGCTCCTCCTGCTGAGCGGCCCAGCGGTCGACCGCGGCGAGCGCGGCCGGGGCGTCGAGGTCGTTCGCGAGGGCCTCGCGGATCTCCTCGACGAGAGCCTCGGCGGCCGGGCCGTCGGGGCGGGAGACGGCGGCACGCCAGCGGCCGAGCCGGGCCACCGCGTCGGGCAGCACCTGGTCGGTCCACTCCCAGTCGGCCCGGTAGTGGTGGGCGAGCAGCGAGAGCCGTATGGCGGCGGGGTCGACGCCGTCGCGGCGCAGCTGCGACACGAAGACCAGGTTGCCCTTGGACTTGGACATCTTCTCGCCGTCGAGCGCGACCATGCCGGCGTGCACGTACGCCTTGGCCATCGGGAACTCGCCGGTGAGCACCTGGGCGTGCGAGGCGCCCATCTCGTGGTGCGGGAAGGCGAGGTCGGAGCCGCCGCCCTGGACGTCGAAGGTCATGCCGAGGTGGTCCAGTGCGATGGCGACGCACTCGATGTGCCAGCCGGGGCGCCCTCGGCCGAGCGAGCCGCCGTCCCAGCTGGGCTCGCCCTCGCGGGCGGCCATCCAGAGCATCGGGTCGAGCGGGTTCTTCTTGCCCGGGCGGTCCGGGTCGCCGCCACGCTCCGCGGAGAGGATGCGCATGGCGGCCGCGTCCAGGTTGGACACCTTGCCGAAGTGGGGGTCGGACTCGACGGAGAAGTAGATGTCGCCCTCGAGTTCGTAGGCGGCGCCCGCGTCCCGCAGCCGCTCGACGAGCGGCACGATGCCGGGTATCGCCTCGACCGCACCGATGTAGTGCTGCGGCGGCAGCATCCTGAGGGCGGTCATGTCCTCGCGGAAGAGGGCCGTCTCCTGCTCGGCGAGGGCGACCCAGTCGACGCCGTCACGCTCGGCCCGCTCCAGCAGCGGGTCGTCGACGTCGGTCACGTTCTGGACGTAGTGAACCTGCCGCTTGGTGTCGAGCCACACGCGCTGAACGAGGTCGAACGCGTTGTAGGTCGCCGCGTGACCCATGTGGGTCGCGTCGTACGGCGTGATGCCGCAGACGTAGAGACGGGCGACGGGACCGGGGTCGAGGGAGACCGGACCGCCGGTCGCGGTGTCGTGGATCCTCAGGTCGCGGCCCTGACCAGGCAGGGCGGGGACCTCGGAAGCGGGCCAGGCATGCATGTCATGAGCCTAACCGGACGGATGTTCCGTATACGAACCGGACCGGGCCGGATGGCCGGTAAGGCGTTCTTGCGCGGTACCGGCCAGTGTGCACCTACACGGGCGGCCACGGAATGGCCGGCCACTCCCCGCTCGGCTCCGGGTGCCTCCCGGACTTCAGCAGCGCTTCGACACGCGCGCGCGTGGCGTCCAGTTCAGGGCCTGTGATCAGCGCGGTCAGCCGCTCGGCGAGCGCCCCGGCGGGTCCGAGGGCCTCCTGGAGTCCCTTCAGGACCTCGACCGCCTCCGCGGTCAGCGGCTCTCCCGCCCATCCCCACAGGAGCGTCCGCAACTTGTTCTCGGTGTTGAAGGTCACTCCGTGGTCGATGCCGTAGAGCCGTCCGCCCCCGGCGGGCAGCAGATGGCCGCCCTTGCGGTCGGCGTTGTTGATGACCGCGTCCAGGACGGCGAGCCGACGCAGCCGCTCGTCGTCGGCGTGCACGAGCAGCGCCGTCCTGCCCTCGCCCACCTCCGCGAGGCCGATCGCCTTCCAGCCGTCCTCCGGCTCCTCGCCGTCCACGAGGGCCAGCAGCTCGCCGCCCGGCTCGTCCTCGATCCAGAGCTGGCACATGCCTTCGCCGAAGGGCCCGTCGCGCAGCACCGTGGTCGGCACCAGGCCCCAGCCGGTGGCCTCGGACACCTCGTACGCGGCGACCTCGCGCTGGGCCAGGGTGCCGTCCGGGAAGTCCCAGAGGGGACGCTCGCCGCGCACCGGCTTGTAGACGCAGGTGACCTCCTCGCCCCCGTGGGCGACGGAGCAGTACAGCACGGCGTTGGAGGCTTCCCGGATCTGCCCCCGGACAGTGAGCTCACCCCGGGTGAGCAGCTCGGCCGTGGTCACGCTCCGCGGCGGTATCCGTTCTGGCGCGGACATACGTGTCCTTCCGGGTCGAGCGGGAGGCTGCACAGCGGACACGGCGGCCGCCCGGCGTTGACGACGTCGAGGGCGCGCTTGGCGAAGGCTCTCGCCTGCGCGCCGGTCAGCCGGACCCGCAGCATCGGGGGTCCGTTCTCCTCGTCCTGCAGCAGGCGCTCCTCGGCCTCGGCGAGGTCCTCCTCGGACTCGGCGTCGAGCTCCACGAGGGCCTGCGCCTCGACGATCATGCGCTGTTCCTCGCCGTCCCAGGCGAGGGCCATGGTGCCGACCCGGAACTCCTCCTCGACGGGAGTGTCCAGAGGGTCGCTGTCGGAAATCTCGGTGGGCGCCACGGCCGGGACGGCGGCATTGCCGCCACTGCGCCGTACGACCTCGTCGAGCAGCTCGTCCATGCGCTCGGCGAGGGCGGCGACCTGGGTCTTCTCCAGGGCCACGCTGGTCACCCGGGAGCCTGCGATGGCCTGGAGGAAGAACGTACGGCGCCCGGGCAGCCCGACCGTACCGGCCACGAAGCGGTCCGGGGGGTCGTAGAGGAACACCTGACGGGACACGTCCTGTCTCCTGGAGTCGTGGATGGGTACGCCGCTACTGCGACCGCTTCACCCTACTGCTCCCGACGATCACGGTGCGCCCGCACCGCCCCCGACCGTGGCCTCGTCGGCCGGGGGTTCCTCGCGGGGCGCCAGGGACGCGAAGTCACCGGTGTCGCCGAGGCGTACGAGAAACGGCCTCAGGCGTGTGTAGCGGATCGCGGTGATGGAACACGGTTCGACGGAGATCCTCTGGAAGAGGTCGAGATGAAGTCCGAGTGCGTCCGCGACAAGGGACTTGATGATGTCGCCGTGCGAGCACATCAGGTAGACCGCGTCGGCGCCGTGATCGCGCTCCACGCGCGCGTTCCATTCACGGACCGCTTCGGCGGCGCGGGTCTGCATCGCGCGCATCGACTCGCCGCCGGGGAAGGCCGCGGCCGACGGGTGGGCCTGGACGACCTCCATCAGCGGCTCGTCCTTGAGTTCGGCGAGCTTGCGGCCGGACCAGTCGCCGTAGTGGGCCTCCCCGATCCGCTCGTCGGTGTGCGCGGTCAGCTCGGGCCGGGCGTCCAGGAGGGGCTGGATCGTCTCCTGACAGCGCTGCAGCGGGCTGCTGACCACCTCGGAGACCGGCAGCCCGGCGAGCCGCCCGGGCAGTGCGGCGGCCTGCGCGGCCCCGCGCTCGTCGAGCGCCACACCGGGCGTCCACCCGGCGAGCAGTCCCTCAGTGTTGGCGGTGGAACGTCCGTGCCGGACCAGGATCAACGTGGGCATGCGGCCAAGGGTAGGCGCACGAAGAGGTGCGCCCGCGCGCGTACGGCGGGACAATACGCTCCGTGATCGTCGACTGCGCCATCTACCGTGACGGGCGCCGGACGGAGGGCCCGGCGGATCTGTCGGACGCCCTCGCGCAGTGCCGCCGCGGGCGGGACGCGTTCGTGTGGATCGGTCTGTACGAGCCGACGGAGAAGGAGTTCGACCGGGTCACCGAGGAGTTCGGACTGCACCCGCTGGCCGTCGAGGACGCCCTCTCCGCCCATCAGCGGCCCAAGCTGGAGGTCTACGACGACTCGCTGTTCATGGTGATCAAGCCCGCCGGATACGAGGCGAAGAGCGACATCGTCACCTCCGGCGAGGTCATGGTGTTCGTCGGCGACTCGTTCGTGGTGACGGTGCGGCACGGCGATGAGGCGCCGCTCGCGGCCGTGCGGCACCGGCTGGAGGAGGAGCCGGAGATGCTCCGGCACGGCCCCACGGCGGTGCTGTACTCGATCGCCGACGCCGTCGTCGACCACTATGTGGAGGTGGCCGGCGAGCTGGGCACCGACCTGGAGGAGCTGGAGACGGAGGTCTTCTCGCCGACCGGCGGAGGCTCCCGGCACACGGCGTCCCGCATCTACGCCTTCAAACGGCAGATCCTGGAGTTCCGCCGGGCGACGGGCCCGCTGGCCCAGCCGCTGGACCGGCTCGCGGGCGGCGGCGTCTTCGGGGTCCGGGTGCCCTTCGTGCACGAGAAGGCGCAGCCCTTCTTCCGGGACGTGAGCGACCACCTCACGCGCGTGAACGAGTCCGTGGAGGGCCTGGACCGGCTGGTCTCGGACGTCCTGTCGGCGCACCTGGCGCAGATGAGCGTCCGGCAGAACGACGACATGCGGAAGATCTCCGCATGGGCGGCCATGGCCGCGATCCCCACGATGATCGCGGGGATCTACGGCATGAACTTCGACCACATGCCCGAGCTGCACTGGCTGTGGGCGTACCCGGCGGTGATCCTGGCGATGGCCGGCCTGGAGGTGCTGCTGTACCGGCTGTTCAAGCGCAAGGGCTGGCTGTAGGCCGGGGGACCGGCTCGGGCTCAGGCGAACTCGGGGGCTGTGCTCGCCGGTCCGCTGAGGGCGTTGCGCCGCTCCGGCATCCTCAGGCTCACCATCCGTCGCCAGCCGGCGAACCGCTCGTACGCGTACACGGCGTGGATGCCCGCGGTGAGGACGGCCGACCTGGCCCTGGTCCAGCCGAGGATGCGGCCCATGTGGTCCATGACGGCGAGGCTGACGTCCCGGTGGACGCGGATCTCCGCGAGGGCGCACTCCCGCAGCGTGCGCTGGATGGCCCCGCCGTGACCGGCGTGCGCGAAGCGCAGCAACTCCTCGTGGCAGTAGGCGAGGTGGTTGTCCTCGTCCTTGGAGATCATCCTGACCGCGCGGCCGAGGTCGGGGTGGTCGGCGAAGTGCCTGCGCAGGAGCTCCATCTGCTCGGAGGCGCGCTGTTCGGTGACCCTGCTGTGGGCGAGGTAGGTGACGATGTCCTGCACGGTCAGCGCCTCGTCGCTCCTGAGCTTCTCGTGGGCCAGGCCGATGCCCTGCCTCTCCAGGAGCATCGTGTAGTCGGTCTCGGGCGGGACCGGGACGGGCTCCAGACCGCGCTTCTTCATCAGGGCGTTGAAGATCCGCCCGTGCTTGTCCTCGTCGGCGCCGTGCCGGGTGATCTTCGGGGCGAGGGCGCGCTCGCTCTCCGGTACGAGCGCGGCGATGCGGCCGTTCTCCCAGCCTCCCTGCGACTCGCCGCTGGCCGCGATGGAGCAGAACAGCGCGAAGGACCGGTCGTCGTCGAGGATCTCCTGGAACAGACTCTTGGCCGAAAGCATCGTGGGCACCTCTCCGCAGGACTCACAGGATTCCGGAGCATTCCTCAGAGAACGAGTCAAATGCGGCACGAGGGGTGCTGCAACCGATGTGTCGGACAACTCCGCCAAAAGGACGATGTGCGGGGTCACATCGGGAGCGTAACCGCGCGCGTGTCGGCGCGTTGTTCCCCGTGACGGCCGTGGCGGGGAAGACCCCCGAGCCCCCACCACGGCCGCAGAAGATCTCCGCCGCACGGTTCCGTCCTGTTACGCCAGTCCGGCGCGCTCCAGGGCCTCGGTGCCGGCGCGGAGGGAGGCGATCCGCTCGTCGAGCGTGAAGCCCGCCGGGTTGAGGCTCAGGGTGGTGACTCCGGCCGCCGCGTACTCCTTCATCCGGTCCGCGATGCGGTCCACGGACCCGAGCAGCGTCGTCTGGTCGATCAGGTCGTGCGGGATCGCGGCCGCGGCGCCCTGCTTGTCGCCGGCCAGGTACTTCTCCTGGACCTCGGCGGCGGCCGCCTCGAAGCCCATGCGCTGGGCGAGCTGGTTGTAGAAGTTCTGCTTGGCGCTGCCCATGCCGCCGACGTACAGGGCGGTGTAGGGGCGGAAGGCGTCGGCGAGCGTGGGGACGTCCTTGTCCTCACCGACGGCGAGCGGGAGCGTCGGGTGGACGTCGAAGCCCTCCATCGTCCTGCCGGCCTTCTCGCGCCCCGCGCGCAGGTGCTTGATGGTGGTCTCCTCCAGGTGCTCGGCGGAGGGGAAGATCAGCAGGGCACCGTCGGCGATCTCGCCGGTCTGCTCCAGGTTCTTGGGGCCGATCGCGGCGATGTAGAGCGGGATGTACTCACGCTCGGGGTGCACGGTCAGCTTGATCGGCTTGCCCGGGCCACCGGGCAGCGGCAGCGTCCAGTGCTCGCCCTCGTACATCAGCCGCTCGCGCGTCATGGCCTTCCGTACGATCTCGACGTACTCACGCGTGCGTGCCAGCGGCTTGTCGAACTTGACGCCGTACCAGCCCTCGGAGACCTGCGGTCCCGAGACGCCGAGGCCGAGACGGAAGCGGCCGCCGGAGAGGGAGTCCAGGGTGGCGGCGGTCATCGCGGTCATCGCGGGCTGGCGGGCCGGGATCTGGAAGATCGCCGAGCCGACGTCGATGCGCTCGGTGTGGGCGGCGACCCAGCTGAGCACGGTGGCCGCGTCCGACCCGTAGGCCTCGGCGGCCCAGCACACGGCGTACCCGAGGCGGTCGGCCTCCTTGGCGACCTCCAGGTTGTCCGCGTCCATTCCGGCACCCCAGTAGCCGAGGTTGATCCCGAGCTGCATGCCGATCCCCTTACCGATCAGTAACGTCCCTGTTGCCCCGACAGTAGCGCGAGGCGCGCGACCTCGGGCAGTCGCGTTGCGCACAGTGCCGAGCAGCCGGGGGTGACCGGCCATGCCAACAGCGCTGCCCCTTGGGGAAACTGCTCGTCCACAGGCCCCCACACGGCAGGTTCAGGCCAGTAATGTCGGCGTTCATGGAGCAGAGGCATCTCGGTCGGACCGGCCTTCGTGTGTCCCGTATCGGACTCGGCACCCTCACCTGGGGCAGGGACACCGACGAGCACGACGCCGCGGACCTCTTGAAGACGTTCTGGGAGGCGGGTGGCAGCCTCGTCGACACGGCGGACGTGTACGGCGACGGAGAGGCCGAGTACCTGCTGGGACGCCTCATAGAAGGCCTGGTCCCGCGCCGGGACCTGGTGATCTCCACCAAGGCGGGCAGTGTGCCGGACCCCGACCGCCGCTTCGACGGCTCCCGGGGCCATCTCCTCTCCGCTCTCGACGCCTCGCTCGCCCGCCTCGGCACCGACTACGTCGACGTCTGGCACATCCATGCCTACGACCCCTGCACCCCGCTCGACGAGACCCTCCAGGCCCTCGACCTCGCGGTCAGCAGCGGCCGGGCCCGCTATGCCGGTGTCTCCAACTTCTGCGGCTGGCAGCTCGCCAAGGCGGGGACATGGCAGCTGGCGGCGCCGGGCATCCGGACCCGGCTCGCCAGCACGCAGATGGAGTACTCGCTGCTGCAGCGGGGCGTGGAGCGCGAGGTGCTGCCGGCCGCCCTCGACCTGGGCATCGGCCTGCTCCCCTCCTCCCCCCTCGGCCGCGGCGTCCTGACCGGCAAGTACCGGGGCGACGCCATGCCGCCCGACTCGCGCGGCGCCTCGGAACACCTCGCCCCCTTCGTCGCCCCGTACCTCGACGACACCGCGAGCCACATCGTCGAGGCCGTCCAGACCGCGGCGGACGGCCTCGCCGTGACGCCCCTTCAGGTGGCCCTCGCCTGGATCCGCGACCGTCCCGGCGTGGCCGCCCCCATCATCGGTCCGCGCAACGCGCAGCAGCTCACGGCGGCATTGTCAGTGGAGGCCCTTAGTCTTCCTGACGAGATCTGCCGGGCGCTCGACGATGTGTCGGCGCCCGTGCACCGCTATCCCGATCACGACTGGAGCACGCTGTGAGCACGGAGCCTGAGGAGACGGAGCCGGGGACGCCGGGGGCCGCGCCGGAGGGCGACGCCGGAGGAGGCGCCGACGCCGCGGACGGCGGCCCTGCGGGCGTGGACCACGAGGCGGAAGCCGCGGGTGCCGGCGAGAACGCGAAGGCCGCGGACGGCGACACCGACGGCACGACCGCCGCGGACGGTGCCGAGGGCAAGGGCGGTGACGGCGCGTCCGCGTCGCAGCCGTCCGAGGCCGAGGCCGAGTTGGCCGCCCAGCGGCTCGAGCGGGAGCGGATCGAGCGGCGGAAGGCCGAGAAGCAGGGGCCCATCGAGGCCGGCGGCAAGCTGAGCGGGAAGGCCGCCGATCTGCTGGCTGCCGTGCGGGCGGTGGAGAGCGGTGCGAAGCCCGTGGCCACCGTTTTCGCCGACCCCGAGCCGACTCCGCGCCGGCCCGCTCCGGAGCCGGTGAGCCGACCGCAGCCGACACCTCAGGCCGCCGTACCCGCGGCTCCCGCGGCGGAGTCCGTCGACGCGGTGCGGGGCGTGCTGACCGACGGGGGCGCACCGGACTCGCTCGCGCCGCAGGTCGCCGCCGCGCTCGGCGAGGGCGCGGACGGACGCCTCCGGGCCGACCCCTGGCTGCTGCTGCGGGTCGGTGGAGTACGCCCGGAGCAGGCCGACGGTTTCGCACGGGCGCTGCTCGGCGCGGAGACCGGTCCCGACGACGAGCGACGGGGCCGGGCGCTGACGGGCTGGCTGCTGGAGCAGGCGGCCCTGGCCGGGCACACGGCACTGGAGATGCCGACGCTCACCGCCGCGCTGGCCCAGCGGGGCGTGCCGGACGCCGACGAGGCCGTACAGCACTCCGTCGCGGAGGGCGAGGCCCTGGTCTTCCAGGACGCCCTCGACCCTCGTGCCCCGGAACCGGAACAGGGCGAGGACGCCGAGGAGGGTCAGGAGCGGCCCGTCCGCATCCTCGTCGGCCTCGAACGCTACGCCCTCGCCGAGGAGAGCCTCGCCGACGGTCTGGCCCGCCTGATCAACTCGGTGCCGAAGGAGGACGGTTCGGCGGAGGAGTGGGAGCGGGCGGCAGAGACGACGAAGGGTTCCACCGCCGAGCTGATCCGCGCGGCGGCGGCCCACGGCGTCGCACTGCACACGGGCGGCGAGGCGTCCCTGACGGAACCGGCGACGCTGCTGCGGGTCGCGGCCGGTCTGGGACTGCGGGCCTGGGCGGCTGCGCACAGCCCGGTGGGCCGGGACCGCTTCGCGAGGCTGCTGGGCGGGGCGAGCGGGACCGCAGGGGGCGGCGACCCTGCCGACGGCGACGGCCGGACACCGGGCGACCCCACGGCCGACGGCAGCACGCCGACCGGCACCCCGACGTCCGGACAAGCGTCGGCCTCCTCCCCCGTCACCACCGTCGCCGGTCTCCTCTCCGGCGCCGAAGGTCCCGGTCGGGATGGCGACGGCGCTCTCGACCTCGACCTCCTCGTCGTGCTCGACGCACCTCAACTGGACGTCGAGACAGCCGCGTTGGTCGCCGAGTCGCTGCCCGACGGGGCTCGGCTGGTGCTGGCCGGTGACCCGGCGGTGCTGTGGTCGGCCGGCCCGGGGCGGGTGTTCGCGGATCTGCTGGCGGCGAGGGTCTGCCCGCAGGTCGCCTCGCGGGTGCCGGACGTCGGCCCCCTCGGCGAGCTGGTCTCCGGCATCGGCATCGGAGAGCTGCACCATGTCGACGCCCCCGGCAAGGAGGTCATGATCGTGCCCGTCCGCGACGCGGGCGAGGCCGTGCACCGGACCGTGCAGCTGGTCGCCGACTCGGTGCCGCGCGCGATCGGCATCCCGCCCGAGCAGACCCAGGTGATCACCCCGGGCCACGGCGGCGCGGCAGGCACCCGCGCCCTCAACGCGGCCCTCAAGGAACGCCTCAACCCCGGCCCCGGCCGCTTCGCCGGCTTCGACCCCGGCGACCGCGTCGCCTACTCCCCCGCCCCCGGCCGCACCCTGCCGGGCCACGTGGTGAAGGCCGACGCGGCCGGACTGCACCTGTCGTGCGCCGGCGCCGACGTGGTCGTGCCGAAGGAGCGGGTGGAGCAGTCCGTGCGACTCGGGTGGGCGCTGACCGCGCACCAGTCGGTGGGCGCCCGATGGCCGGCGGTGGTCGTAGTGCTACCGGGAGACGCCGGCCAGGCCCTGAACCGCCCCTGGGTCTACACCGCGTTCAGCCGAGCGGACCGCCACCTCTCAGTGGTCCACGGCGTGGAACAGGCCCTCCCGAAGGCAGTGTCGGAGATCCCGCCCAAGCCCCGCACCACCCGCCTCCCCGTCCTGCTGGCCAGCCAGTTGCCGACCTCTTAGGGGCGCGGGGAACTGGGCGGAACGGCGCAAGAACGCGAAAGCGGCGGTCACGGACACACTCCGTGACCGCCCCCGCCGGCAGGCGTTACGCCTCGACGTCCAGCGGCTCCAGATCCTCGTCGTCATCCAACTCGTCGTCGAACACCGCACTGACGTCGAACCGGCACACCACCCGCTGCGGATCAACCGCGTCGAACGGCACCTCCAGCCACTCCCCCGCCTCCGCGGGATCGTCCGCCGCCGTCACCCACAGTGTCGAGTCCCCCTCCTCCAGCCCGAACTCCTTGTGCCGCGAAGCGATCTCGTCCGGCTCGAACTCACCGAACAGCACCCCCAGCGCCCCCGGCACCGTCCCGGACGCCTCCCCGTCCTCTGCGTCCGCCGCCTCCACCCGCTGCGCCTGTGCCAGCAACCGCTGCGGCTCCACCACTGCGTAGTCGCGGCGGATCAGCACGCTGACCGCGTGCGGCTCCTCGGGGCCCGTGTACGGCGGAAGCGCGTCCTCGGCACCGGGGATCTCGAAGGGTGTCACCTCGTCGTGGCGTTCGTAGAGCAGCTCGTCGTACGCCTCGGCGGCCGCCGCCAGCTGGTTGAACGCCTCATAGACGGCCGGGTCGTCCTCCCCGGACCGGCGTTCGACGGCCGCCAGGTGGCGGTCGAGCGCGGTCTTGACCGCCTCGGCGGCGGCTCGTACCTCGGCAGCGGTGGGCTGCGCAGCATCAGACATAGTGCAGACGCTATCCGTACCGGGCCCCAGCCCGCACAATAGATGCGATGCCGGAATACGAATTTGTCGACGTGTACGTACCGCGCGGGGTCTCCCGCAAGGACGCCACACGCCTGCTGACGGACCATGCCGAGTACGGACACTGGGAGTTGGACCGCCTCAGTCTGATGCGCGACGGCAGCCGCAGGGTGCGGTTGCGCCGGCGGATCATCCGCCAGGTGCGTGCCACGTGGTGAGCTGAGGCGGCGACATGATCGCCGGAAACGGAGCGGGCCCCGCCGAGGCGGGGCCCGCTCCGTGATGCGTGTCACTCGGTACTACGCCGACGCACGCGCCTTGCGGTAGAGCACCGTGCCCGCGAGCAGCGCCCCGGCTCCGACCGGGAGCACGATGCCCAGCGGCAGGTCGCTGCCGGTGTGCGCGAGCTGCGCGACGGCCTCGGGCTGGCCGAGCGACTGGGCGCCCGGCTGGTTGACGTGCGAGGAGCCGCCCGGCGTGTGGCCGCTCGTGCCGGGAGGTGTGCTCGGGCTGCCGGGGTGGCCGGGCTGGGAAGGCGTGCCCGGATGGCCCGGCTGACCGGGGTTGCCCGGCTGTCCCGGCGTCCCGTTCCCGGGCGGTGTCGTCCCGTGGCCGCCTCCCGGAGGCGTCGAGCGCCCGCCGCCCGAACCGCCGCCGTTGGCGCAGTCGTTGCCGGTGGTGGAGTCGCCGACGCCGACGACGTTCACACTGTTGCCGCAGGCGTTGACCGGCACGTCGATCGGCACCTGGACATGGTTGCCGGAGCCGACGCCGGGCGAGTCACTGCTGTGGCCGCCGGCCTGCGAGCCGCCGGAGCCCGAGTCGCCGCCGCCGGTGTTGCCGCATGTGTTGCCCACCGCCGGGTTGAGGACGCCGACCACATTGACGGTGTTGCCGCAGACGTTCACCGGGATGTGCACCGGAACCTGCACCGTGTTGCCCGACAGCACGCCGGGCGAGTTCGAGGCGCTGCCGCTCGCCCCCGAGTCGGCGTGCGCGGCGCCGCTCGCGGCGGCGAGTACGCCGGTCGCGGCCGCGACGGTCATCAGGCCCTTGCGGGTTGCCTGTCGCATTGTTGAATTCCCCTGCCTTGGTTCCTGACCTGGAAGGTCCGGTCGGCTCCGGAGCGCATGGCGCACGCCCCGGAGCCGACGGGCGTGAAACGGACGGCCTCAGCGGGCCGACGTCACTGGTTGATGCAGGTGTTGCCGAAGGCGGGGTTCAGCAGCCCGATCACGGAGACCGTGTTGCCGCAGACGTTCACCGGGATGTGCACCGGAACCTGAACAACGTTGCCGGAAACGACACCCGGGGAATTCACCGCAGCCCCCTGAGCGCCGGCGTCGGCGACGGCCAGGCCCGCACCCGCGAGAACCAGACCACCAGTGGCAGCCGCAGCAGCGACGACCTTCTTGATCATTATTCCTCCTTGTTGGCAATGCGATCCCAAGTAGCGGATCGCATCACCTGTAACGAGGAGGGAGTAATGGAGCTACGACCTTATGAGCGCATTCACTCTTCTCAGTCAGTTCCGCACACGCAGCCGATTACGGAGATCACGACGCGGCAAGATGCGACAAAATGCGTCACGACGCGTCGATGAAACGGTCGAGCACGCGCACGCCGAACTTCAGGCCGTCGACCGGCACCCGCTCGTCCACACCGTGGAACATGCCCGCGAAGTCCAGCTCCGGGGGCAGCTTGAGGGGCGCGAAGCCGAAGCCGCGGATGCCGAGGTCGTCGAAGGACTTGGCGTCCGTACCGCCGGAGAGCATGTACGGGATCGCCTTCGCGGTCGGGTCCTCGGCCAGCAGCGAGGACTGCATGGCCTCGACCAGGGCGCCGTCGAAGGAGGTCTCCAGCGCCTTGTCGGAATGCACGTCCGAGCGCCGCACCTGGGGACCGAGGATCTTGTCGAGGTCGGCGAGGAACTCCTCCTCGTACCCCGGCAGGAAGCGCCCGTCGACGTGCGCGGTGGCCTCGCCCGGGATGACGTTGACCTTGTAACCGGCGCCCAGCTGGGTCGGGTTGGCGGTGTTGCTGAGGGTCGCGCCGATGAGCTTGGCGATGCCACCGAGCCGGGCGAGCGTCGACTCCATGTCCTCCGGGTCGAGCTCGGTGCCGAGCGCGTCGCCGAGCTCGTCGAGGAAGGCCCGGGTGGTCTTGGTGACGCGCACCGGGAACGTGTGCCGGCCGAGCCGGGCGACCGCCTCCGACAGCTCGGTGATCGCGTTGTCCCGGTGGATCATCGAGCCGTGCCCGGCGGTCCCGGCCACGGTCAGCTTCATCCAGTGCATGCCCTTCTCGGCCGTCTGGATCAGATAGAGCCGCCGCTCCTCACTCACCGTGAACGAGAACCCGCCCACCTCGCTGATCGCCTCGGTCACGCCCTCGAAGAGGTCCGGGTGGCGGTCGACCAGGTGCCGGGCGCCGTAGGTACCACCCGCCTCCTCGTCGGCGAGGAAGGCGAGGACGATGTCGCGCGGGGGCCGGCGCCCGCTGCGCAGCCGGTCGCGGACGACCGCCAGCGTCATCGCGTCCATGTCCTTCATGTCGACGGCGCCACGCCCCCACACGCACCCGTCGGTGACTTCTCCGGAGAAGGGGTGGTGGGTCCAGTCGTCGGCATGGGCCGGTACGACGTCCAGGTGGCCGTGGATCAGCAGCGCGGGCCGGGACGGGTCATCGCCCTCGATGCGGGCCACCGTGGAGGCGCGCCCCGGGTGCGACTCGAAGATCTTCGGCTCCAGGCCCACCTCGGCGAGCTTCCCGGCGACGTACTCGGCCGCCTTGCGCTCGCCCGGACCCGAATGGTCGCCGTAGTTGCTGGTGTCGAAGCGGATCAGCTCGCTGCAGAGGTCCACGACCTCGTCCTCGCCGGTGACGCCCCTGGTCGTGTCCGTGTCGCTCACGCTGCTTCCTCCCGCTGTCACTGCTGGTGGTTCCCCTCATCCTCCCTCTCCCCCGGGCCGCACCCCAAGACCGGGACCGGCCCGTCACACGCCGTTCACGCGGGGCCCGGGGCGCGACGGGGGGGGTGATCGGGGACCCTCGAAAGCCTGGTAATGTTTCCTTCGTCGCCGCGGGGGAAACCCCGCACGACAGACACCTTGTCCGGGTGGCGGAATGGCAGACGCGCTAGCTTGAGGTGCTAGTGCCCTTTATCGGGCGTGGGGGTTCAAGTCCCCCCTCGGACACCACAGGAACCGTGCGGACCGAAGTCGAC
>NZ_JBSFHA010000145.1:0-14604 GCF_053596855.1 Streptomyces sp. NPDC001617 | reverse complement strand
GCTCACGGACCTTCCCGCGCAGCCGGTCGTGGAACTCGGTGATCAGCCCGTGCTCGCGCCAACGGCGGAAGAAGAGCCGGGACGGGAGTCGGCGCTCTCGTCCCGGGACGGCCGGGGAGTCGGGTCAGTAGCTGGTTCGCACGTGGTCGTAGCAGTCCGAGAGGTAGTGCGGGGACCAGCCGGTGAAGTTCCAGTCGTCGTTGTAGTCCAGGTACTGGTTGATCACCGCGATGACCTTGTTGCCGGTCTTCGGCCCGACGAGCCCGTCCCGGGTCAGACCCTCCTGTCGCTGGAACTCCTTGATGGCGGCCAACGTGTCGTCGCCGTAGTAACCGTCGATGGCGATGGGCGACCCGTCGTCGAGATACCAGTCGACCGCCCATTGCACACAGGCGACGCCGAAGTGGTTCGAGCTGCCGTATCCGATCGTGGCGACGGACGTGGAGGCCGACGCCGGTTGGGCGCCCGCCATCGCCATGAGACCGGCGGCCAAGGCGGCGGCCGCTGCCGCGAGCTTGCGGTACATCGCTTCCCCCTCTGGAAACCTCTTGGTCAGCGCACGTCGAGTGCGCGTCAAGAAAGTTAGGAGATGACCTTCGGCGCCGCGTACAGCCGCTGACCTACTTCGCCGGTCAACTTGCGCGGTAGGCCTGGCAAACCGTGACGGTATGCGATCACTCGGGGTACCGCGGCCGATGGGGCGGGTGGTCCTCAACCGGTCCGGAGCCACAGCGAGACGGCGAGCCCCAGCCCGGCCAGCGCGATGGCGAGGCGCAACGGCTTCTCCGGCAGCCGCCGTACGACGACCGGCCCCACCCGGCTGCCGACGAGGCACCCGAGTCCGAGGGCCACAGCCGCCCACCAGTCGACCGGGGCGAGGAACACATAGGCGATCGCCGCGGTGAGGTTGGCGGCCCCGGTGGCGATGTTCTTGACGGCGTTGGTGACGCGCAGCGGCTCGTCGACGGAGAGGGAGAGGACGGCGAGCATCAGCACGCCGGCCGCGGCGCCGAAGTAGCCGCCGTAGAGCCCAACCAGCAGGATCGCGCAGGTCAGCGGCAGTGTCGTACGCCAACTGCCGCCGTCTTCCGCGACCCGGCCCTCGGTCAGCCGGCGCAGCGGCTCACGGACCAGGATCAGTACCGAGCCCAGGGCGATCAGCCAGGGCACGACGCGCTCGAACGCCGACGAGGGGGTGCCGAGCAGAAGCGCCGCGCCGACCGAGCCGCCGACGGCCGAGAGGAGCGCAAGGCGGCCGAGCCGTCGCCCCTGCCCGCGCAGTTCCTCGCGTGAACCGGCCGCCGTTCCAAGGGTGTTGGAGAACAGCGCCACGGTGTTGGTGACGTTGGCGGCCACCGGAGGCAGTCCGGCGGCCAGCAGGGCCGGGTAGCTGAAGAGCGAGGCCAGACCGGCGATCGACCCCGCCAGTCCGGAGGCGACGCCCGCCACGGCGAGCAGCAGGGCGGAGCCGGCGGACACAGAGGGTTCCCTTCCGAGGCGGACGCCTCACCCTCCCCCACGCTCGTTCCGCATGCAAGACGCTGTCTACATGGAGAGACGGCCCTTCCATGCCCCGGCGGCCGTCAAGGGGACCGGCGCGGGCCGTTCCACCGTCGTCGTCAGTGTGACGCGGCGCCCCTCGTCCGACGCACGCAGAAGGGCCGTCATGATCTCCAGAACGTGCAGGGCGAGGGCCCCTCCGGCGCGAGGCTCGCCGGCACGGACGAAGTCGAGCAGACCGACCCCGCGGCTGCCGGCGACGTAACCCGCGGACGGTTCGAGCGTGCGCCAGTCGGTGCCGCCCAGCGCGAAGTGGCGTACGTCGCCGTCGAATTGGTTGGGATCGGGCACCGCCAGTGTCCCGGTCTCGCCGTGGACCTCGATCGGCGCGGCCGTGGTGGCGACGCCGTCGAAGCTCGTCGTCAGGGTGGACAGGGCGCCACTGGTGTGTTCGAGGACGCCGGAGACATGGCTGTCCACCTGCACCGGGATACGCTCCCCCGTGCGCGGGCCGGAGCCGATGACCCGTTCGCCGCGCAGACGGGCGGCCGCACCGGTCACCGACCGCACCGGGCCGAGGAGTTGGACGAGCGCCGAGATGTAGTACGGCCCCATGTCCAGCAGCGGGCCGCCTCCGGGGGCGTAGTAGAAGTCGGGGTGGGGATGCCAGCGCTCGTGCCCCGGGGTGACCATCACGGCCGATGCGGCGAGCGGACGTCCGACGAGGCCCGCGTCGACGGCGGCGCGGGCGGTCTGGGTGCCGGTCCCCAGGACGGTGTCCGGCGCACAGCCGATCCCGACCCCGGCCGCTGCGGCGGCGTCGACGACGGCCCTCCCGTCGGGAAACGTACTGGCCAGCGGCTTCTCGGTGTAGACGTGCCTGCCGTGACCGATCGCGCCGAGTGCGATCTCGGCGTGGGCGGCGGGGGTGGTGAGGTTGAGCACCGTGCGGACCTCCGGGGCGGCGAGCAGGTCCTCGACGCGCAGGGCCCGGGCCCCCGGCAGCTCGGCGGCCACCGCGTCCGCGCGGGCGGTGTCGAGGTCGGCGACCGCGACGACCTCGATGTCGGGGTGGACCGCGAGGGTGTCGAGATAGGCCCGGGAGATGACGCCGAGCCCTACGATGCCGATGCGGTGCGCGTCGCCCACAGCATTCCCCTCTCGATGACGGTACGGACGTTCGGGTCCTTGAGTACGTCGAGGCTGTGCCCCGGCGTGGTGACGACGATGCGTCCGGCGCCCCAGCGACGGGTCCAGATCGCGGGCGTGGTCACCGGGCGGTGCCAGGGTTCGTACGGCCGTACCGGATGGGTGGTGGTGGCCAGGACGTCGATGAGGTCGTCGTGGAGCACCCAGTACTGCTCGGTCTCCAGCTCGAAGTCGTCCAGCCCGGCGGTGATCGGGTGTTCACGGCCGAACTCGGTGATCCGCACCGTGTGCGGCAGGAAGTTGTCCGCCGCCTCGCCGCGCCGCTCGCACGGCTCCTTTCCGGGGTGGGTCGCGAACTGGCCGCCCACCAGGTGCAGATAGTCGGACGAGGCCCGGAACGAGTCGGCGATCCCGCCGTGCCAGCCGGTGAAGCCGGTGCCCGCGACGACGGCCGCGCGAAGACCGGCCAGCTGCTCATGACCGATCTCCGACATCGTGACGCACTGCACCACGAGGTCGGTGCGGGCCATCTCGCCGGAATCGCCGTAGACCTCGGTCGACTCCTCGACCCGCACGTCGTACCCGTTGTCCCGGAGGAAGGGGATGAACAGCTCGGTGGCCTCGACCGGTTGGTGCCCCTCCCAACCGCCGCGGACGACCAGGGCCTGCTGCTGCGCCATGTTCACTCCCTCGTGCGACAACTCCGTTCATTGTCCAGGCGGTTTCGGGAGTCGGCAGGGGCGGGGCTCGCTCAGGCGGCCGGTGTCTCCAACGGTCGTAGCTCGTCCGCGTACGACACGGACATCCGGCGCATCAGACCGTCCTCGGCGATGTCGTACTGCCCGAGACGCCACAGCGGCGGTGAGTAGGCGTGGATCGAGACGGCGTCGTCGGTGGCCCCGGAGAGCCGGTGGATGTGTTCGGGGCCGAAGGTGAAGGTCTCCCCCGCCTCGACGGTGACGGACCGGTGGGCGCCGCCGATGCGCGGGCTGGACTCGTTGAGCGCGCCCTGGACGACGGTGACGGCGCCGGAGGAGAGGTCGTGGTCGTGCCAGCCGGTGTCGTTCCGCCTGGTCCAGCAGAGCAGCCAGACATCGACGTACTCGTCGCGGTACAGCGAGGCGTAGTGCCGCTGCTGGTCGGAGAAGGCCACCTGCTCGCGCCACAGCTCGGGGCTGGCGGCCAGGTCGGCGACGAGCGACCGGAGTTCGTGCCGGTCGAGGGTGCGGTCGGGCAGGGACTCATAGGTCATGGAGGGCTCCCTTCGAGTCGTCGGCCGTCGGCTGCGGTGCGACCGTGCAGCAGACGGGCCGGGTTGGCGGTGCACAGGGCGTGGACGGCGGCGTCCGCGCCGAGGTCGGGGATGACGGGCGGGGCGTAGGGGCGGTCGCTGCCGCTGACGATCACATCGATGCCCATGGCTCGGACGAGGGCGTCGACGGCCCGGGTGCCGTACGAGGAGGTCTCGTAGAAAGCATCGAAATCGACCTCGCCGCGCCCGCCGCCGCGTGCGGCGAGACGTTCGCCGTGGAGCGGGGCGAGGCCCGCGAGGGCGGCGAAGCAGACGCGCAGCCGTGGGTGCCGGGCGCGGCCGAAGGCGCGGAAGGCGAACCAGGACGCGTGCATCTGGTGCAGGTACGGGACGAGGGCCGGCCACCAGGGCGGGGCGTCGGGGGTCGGCGGGGCCGCGCCGGGGTGGATGAACAGGGGTCTGTCGTGATGGGTGAGGACGTCGAGCAGGGGTGCGCAGTGGCTCCAGCCCGCCGCGTCCAGGAGGGCGGTGGCGGGGAGTTGGAGTCCCACACAGCCTCGACCGAGTTCCCGTGCGAGGGCGTCCGGGTCGGGTTCCGGTGCCGACAGACAGGCGGCGGCCCAGACGCCGAAGGGTGCGGGCAGCGCGAGGGCACCGTCGTGGAAGGCGGCCAGCAGCGGGGCGGCCTCGGCGGGCGGCAGGTACTCGATGCCGAGGGGGCTGGAGAGGGACACCAGGGCGAGGTCGAGACCGTCGGCGGCGGTGAGGCGGACGCGGGCCGCGAGGTCGTGGTCGGCCGGGTCGACGGCGTAGGGCGGTTCGCCGGTCAGGTGCAGCGTCCAGCCGTCGAGGTACGGCGGTGCGGTGCGGGCCCGCAGCAGCTCGACGAAGGCGGGCGGCCAGATGTGCTGGTGGACGTCGGTGGGCACGCGGCGGTTCCGGGGAGAGAGGGATGTTAAGCGTTTCACTGATGCGGTTAACTTAATCGCTTAACAAAAAGAGGTGTCAAGCAGGTGTTCGCATCGTGGACGGGGCGGCGCACCCACAACGCGCACCCGCCCCGGTAGGCTTCCCGCCATGGCCAGGCCCACCAAGCGCACCACCCTCCGGGAGGTGGCCGAGGCCACGGGCCTCTCCACCGCCGCCGTCTCCTACGCCCTGCGCGGCAAACACGTCTCCAAGGAGACCGAGGAACGGGTGCGCAGGGCCGCCGCCGAGCTCGGCTACGAGGCCGATCCCATCGCCCGCGCCCTGGCCAGCGGCCGTACCAGCATGGTCGGCGTGCTCGCGGGCGACCTCCAGGACCTGTGGCAGCAGCAGCTGATGGCGGCCATCGGCCGGGAGTTGCTGGCCGGCGACCGCTACGCCCTGATCGTGGACGCGGGCGGCGACCCCGACCGCGAGCTGGCCCTCGCCAAGCAGCTGCGCGACCAGCGGGTCGACGCGCTGCTGGTCTCCCCGGTCAACCCCTCGGCGGAGAGCTGGGCCGCGATCGCCGACGCACTGCCCGTGGTGGCCATCGGCGACTCCCTGAGCCGGGCCCGCACGGCCGGCCAGGTCATCTTCGACAACCGGGCCGGCATCGACACGGTCCTGGAGTATCTGCACGGCCTCGGCCACCGCCGGGTGACCGTCCTGACCCCCACCAGCCCCAGCACCCCGGACCGGCCGGCTGACGTGTACGTGGGCGAGGCCGCCGACCGTCTCGGTCTGGAGGCCGAACTGGTTCCGTGCCCGCAGGAGTTGGGCGAGGCGACGGCGGTGGCACGCCGGGTCCTGGACGGCCCGCGGGCCGCCACCGCCGTGTTCTGCTTCTCCGACTCCCTCGCGTACGGCGTCTACGCGGCCGCTGCGGAGGCCTCGCTGGAGGTCGGCCGCGATGTTTCCGTGGTCGGTTTCGACGACCACCCCGTGTCGCGGGTCCTCACCCCGCCCCTGACCACGGTGGACTGGGGGCTGCCCGAGATCGCGGCGGAGGCGGCGCGGCTGACCGTCGCTGCGATCGAGGGCAAACGGGTGCGCAAGAAGCGGGTGCTGTGTGCGCCGCGGATGAGTGAACGGGGTTCTGCCGTAAGGGTCTGAGCGGCACAGGCACAGCTGGACGGCTACGGTTCACGCGCCGGACGCCCTTTGTAGACTCACCCGTCATGACGTTCCTGCGCTACGTGGCCATCGGCGACAGCCTCACCGAGGGCATCGGCGATCCCGATCCGGTCGGCGGTCACCTCGGCTGGGCCGACCGGCTCGCCGAGATCCTGGCGGAGCGGCAGCCGGAGTTCACGTACGCCAATCTGGCCGTGCGCGGAAAGACGAGTGCGCAGATCAAGGCCGATCAGCTGGGCCCCGCCCTCGCGTTGCGGCCGGACCTGGTGACGGTGACGGCGGGCATGAACGACCTGGTACGGGCCCGCTACGACGCCGAGGTGGCCGCCGCGAACCTGGAGGCGATGTTCGCCCGGCTCACCGCGTCCGGCGCACGCGTGGCCACGGTGTCCTTCCCGGACCTGGGCAAGATCTCCCCCGTCGCCCGCCGGGTACTCCCCCGCATCCTCGACCTCAACGCCCGCCTCCGTACCCTCACCCAGCGCTACGACGTCGCCCTCCTCGACGTCTTCCCGGAGCCCTTCACCAGCGACCCACGCCTGTGGAGCGCCGACCGCCTGCACGCGAGCCCACTCGGCCACACCCGCATAGCCGCCGGCGTGGCCCACACCCTCGGCCTGCCCGGCCACGACGACTGGAACGAGCCCCTCCCCCGGTGCTCCCCGGTTCCCGCCCTGCACGCCCTCCGGGCAGATGTGCGCTGGACACTGGACCACGTCGGCCCCTGGCTGTGGCGACGGCTGCGGGGGCACGTGCCGGGGGACGGGTTCGCCGCGAAGAGACCGCGGTTGGAGCCGATGGCGCCGCAGCGGGTGGCGTGATCCACTCAGCCGCTCCGGCCGGTGAACTGTGGTCGAATTCTGGCTCTTTCTCCGGTCAGGAGGCGGTCAGGAGGGCGAGCGCGAATCCGGGGGCTGCTTAGGATCGGCTGCGTCGCCTCGTTCGTACGACCCCCCAGGAGGCCCGGCGTGCCCGAAGCCGTGGTCGGTGCCGAAGTCGGTTCCGGGACCGGTGAGCCACCGTCCCCGCGCCCTCGCGCCCGGCGGCGTACCGCGCTGCTCACCGGTGGTGTGCTGGTGGTCGTGGCCGCCTCGGTCGGCGGAGTGCTGATGGCCGGTGGGAGAGGGCATCGGGCAGCGGTGGCGGGCGACGGGCTGCGGCACACCACCGTCCAGGTGACGCCGGCCGACTGCGGGCGCGGCTGGACCCGTCCCGAGCCCGGCCGGCAGGTCTTCGACCTGAGCAACACCTCCAGCGCGGCGGCCGAGGTGTATCTGACCGACCCGAGGACGGGCGCGGTCTACGGCGAGGTCGAGGGGCTCGCCCCGGGCACGGTCCGCCCGCTGCGGGTGACGCTCGGCAACGGCGCGTACGCCTTCACGTGCCTGCCCGACGACGCGGACGCCATCACCGGCCCCACGGTCCGCATCACCGGCGCCAAGGTGAAGAGCGGCCCGGCCGCCCTGCCGGTGACCCAGCAGGACCTCATCCCGCCCACGCTCGCCTACCAGAAGTGGATCCAGGCCCGCACGGTCGAGCTGGCGAGGAAGACCGACGTACTGCGCGACGCCGTCGACCGCGGCGACCTCGCGGCCGCCCGTGCCGCCTGGCTGCCGGCGCATCTCGTGTACGAGCGGATGGGCGCCGCGTACGGCACCTTCGGCGACGCCGACGGGGCGATCAACGGGACCACGGCCGGGCTGGCGGACGGAGTGCGCGACAAGGACTTCGCCGGTTTCCACCGGGTGGAGTACGGGCTGTGGCACGGCGAGTCGGCGAGCGGTCTGCGGGGACCGGCCGACCGGCTCGCCAAGGCCGTGCACGCACTGCGCGACAGCTGGCCCGACCAGCGGATGGACCCGGCGGACGTCGGGCTGCGGGCGCACGAGATCCTGGAGAACACCGTGCAGTTCGAGCTGACCGGCCGCACCGACTACGGCAGCGGCAGCAACCTCGCGACGGCCCGCGCCAACCTGGACGGCACCCGCGTGCTCCTCGGCCACCTGCGCCCGCTGTTGAAGACGCGCGACAGCGGTCTGCCCGGCCTCGGCTCCTGGCTCGACCGCACGCAGCACCTCCTCGACTCCTTCCAGCATGGCCAGAAGTGGACGCCCCTGTCCCGACTCACCCGCGCCCAGCGGGAGATGGTGAACGCCGACCTGGGCGAGCTGGTGGAGCGGCTCGCCGACGTGGCCGCCCTGACGGACGTACGGAGGACCGCGTGAAGCCCGTGAGCAAGGTCGGCCGACGGGGATTCCTGACCGGCGCGGCCGCCGTGGCCGGCGCCGGACTGGTGGCCGCCGATCATGGCGCCGCCTCCGCCGTACCGTCCCGCGAGAGCGCACAGGTCGACTTCCACGGCCCCCACCAGGCCGGGATCGTCACGCCCGCACAGCGCGCCACCGCCTTCGTGTCCTTCGACGCCACCGCCGAAAACCGTGCCGAACTGCGCGAGTTGCTGCGCACGCTGACCGAGCGGGCGCGGCTCCTCACCGCCGGCGGCAGTCCGGACGAGCTGGGCATCACCGCCCCGCCCGCCGACTCGGGCACCCTCGGCCCGGACGTGCCCGCCGACCGCCTCACCGTCACGGTCGGCGTCGGCGCCTCCCTCTTCGACGGCCGCTACGGCCTCGCCGCCCGCAAGCCGCGTCGGCTGACCGCCATGCCGTCGTTCCCCGACGACGACCTGAACTCCGCCTGGTGCCACGGCGACCTGAGCGTGCAGTTCTGCGCGGGCAACGCGGACACCGTGCTGCACGCGCTGCGCGACATCACCCGCCACACCCGGGGCGGAATGCAGGTGCGGTGGCGGATGGACGGCTTCATCAGCCCGCCCCGCCCGTCCGGAACCCCGCGCAACCACATGGGGTTCAAGGACGGCATCGCCAACCCGGACACCACCAGCAGCCGTGAGATGGACCGACTGGTGTGGGTCGGCGCGGGCGACGGCGAACCGGACTGGGCGACCGGCGGCAGCTATCAGGTCGTACGGCTGATACGGATGCTGGTGGAGTTCTGGGACCGGGTCTCGATCACCGAGCAGGAGCGGATGTTCGGGCGGGCCAGGGACACCGGAGCGCCGCTCGACGGGCGCCACGAGAAGGACACGCCCGACTATCCGCAGGACCCCAAGGGCGACATCATCCCGCTGGACAGCCATATCCGCCTGGCCAACCCGCGCACCCACGCCACCGCCGACCAGCGCATCCTGCGCCGCGGCTACAACTACGACCGGGGCACGGACAGCAACGGCAACCTCGACATGGGTCTGCTGTTCTGCTGTTACCAGCAGGATCTGGCGCGGCAGTTCGAGACCGTGCAGAAGCGGCTGGCCGGTGAGCCGCTGGTCGACTACATCTCCCCGTTCGGCGGCGGCTACTTCTTCGCGCTGCCCGGGGTGCGGGACGGCTCCGACTGGCTGGGGCGGGGTTTGCTGGTGTGATCCGCAGCCGGTCAAGAGGTCCCAAAAACAGCATGAGAATTTCCTGACCGAACATTCGCGCGTCTGTCATTGCCGCTCTCCCGCCCCGCCGCCACCATTGCGGAGGATCCGGCCGTAGATGCCATGGCCACCAATGTCGTGGCAACGCAATGCAGTTGCTCTCGGAAGCAGTGCTCTCGGAAGGCGAGACAGCATGATCGGCACAGGAAGAACTCCCGGCGCCCGGCGCAGGTGGGGCCGTGTGGGCGCCCTGCTCGGCGCGGCGGCCCTGGCGACGGCGGGCGGCGCCGTCCCCGCCTCGGCGACCTCGGCGCCCGGCGGCCACGGCACGCACACCGCGACCCCGATCAAGCACCTGGTGGTGCTGTACGACGAGAACGTGTCGTTCGACCACTACTTCGCCACGTACCCGAAGGCCGCCAACACCGACGGCACGAAGTTCAAGGCCGCGGCCCGCACGCCGAAGATCGACAACCTGCTCAACGCCGGGCTGCTGAAGAAGAACCCGAACCTGTACACGCCCAAGCGGCTGGCCAGTTCGCAGGCGATGACCTGCGACCAGAACCACTCCTACGGCCCCGAGCAGTACGCGGCCGACGGCGGCAAGGCCGACAAGTACGTCGAGAACACCGAGGTCAGCAAGTGCAGCGGTGGGCTGTTCGGCGAGCCCGGCCTGGTGATGGACTACTACGACGGCAACACCGTCACCGGCCTGTGGAACTACGCCCAGCACTACGCGCTCAACGACCGCTCCTTCAGCTCGGTGTACGGCCCCTCGACGCCCGGCGCGCTCAACCTGGTCTCCGGATCGACCCACGGCGTGATCTCCGTCGACCCGGCCTCCGGCACGGAGAACCCGACGCAGACGTCGACGCCGGACTCGTACACGGTCCTCTCCCCGAACGCGAAGGGCGTCGGCACGCTCGTCAACGACCCGGACCCGGCCTTCGACGACTGCTCGGACAAGGACCACACCGCCACCAACGCGCTGGCGGTGATGCAGGGCAGGAACATCGGTGACCTGCTCAACTCCAAGGGTGTGAGCTGGGGTTGGTTCCAGGGCGGCTTCCGGCCCAGCACCGCGTGGGACGGCAAGAGCGGCGACTACGCGAAGTGCGACACCACGCACACCAACGTCGGCGGTGCCGCGGTGGTCGACTACAGCCCCCACCACTCGCCCTTCGAGTACTACAAGTCGACGTCCAACCCGCACCACCTCGCGCCGAAGAACGTGGCCGAGATCGGGCACAACGGCCGCGCCAACCACAACTACGACCTCACCGACTTCGACGCCGCCCTCAAGGCAGGCCGCCTTCCGGCGGTCAGCTTCCTCAAGGCCGCCGAGTACCAGGACGGCCACGCCGGTTACTCGGACCCGACCGACGAGCAGCACTTCCTGATCAAGGAGATCAACGCGCTGCAGAAGTCGCCCGAGTGGAAGTCCACGGCGGTCGTCGTCGCCTACGACGACTCCGACGGCTGGTACGACCATGTGACCGCCAAGGTCCTCAACGGCTCCCAGGACTCCACGGTCGGCTCCAACGGCAAGGCCCTGGACAGCCCCGCCTGCCAGTCCGGTCCGGCGCCCAAGGGCGGCTACGCGGACCGCTGCGGTCCGGGCACCCGGCAGCCGTTGCTGGTCATCTCCCCGTACAGCAAGGTGAATTCGGTCGACCACACGGCCACCGAGCAGGCCTCGATCACTCGCTTCATCGAGAACAACTGGGGCACCGGCCGTATCGGTGACGCCTCCTTCGACCAGCGGGCGGGCAGCCTGAGTGGCCTGTTCGACTTCCGGCACCCCAACAACAAGCAGGTGCTGCTGAACGCGGACGGCTCGGTCAAGTCCGTGCAGCCGATCCCGCACCACTACGCCAAGACGTCGACGTCCGCGACGGCCTCGTACCCGCCGTACGTCCAGGACCTCAAGGCCCAGAACGTCGCCGACGCGGCCTCCACCTCCCCGGTCCTCCCGATCGCCCTCACGGCGGGTGTGGTCGCCGCGGGCGCGGTCACGACGGCGTTCGCCCTGCACCGTCGTAGGACGCACACCGGCTGACCTCCACCCCGCTGAACCACCTCGACGGCCCCGGCAGGCTTCACGCCGGGGCCGTCACTGTGCGTGAAATGATGCCGTCGTCGTCCGCAATGCGTGACAGGAGTACCGGTGGCTCAGCCCTCACTCGATCACCTCGACCTGCAGGTGCTGCAGGCGCTGCAGCTCGACGGGCGCGCGCCGTTCAGCCGTATCGCCGCCGTCCTCGGGGTCTCCGACCAGACCGTGGCCCGGCGCTACCGAAAGCTGCACAACACCGTCAACGTGCGGGTGCTCGGCATGACCGATGAGGGCCGGCTCGGGCGGCAGAGCTGGATCGTACGGCTGCACTGCGTCCCGGACGTCGCGGAGCAACTCGCCGAGGTACTCGCCAAACGGCCCGACACGGTGTACGTCGCTCTGGTCTCCGGTGGCACCGAGGTCATGTGCGGTATGCGGCCCCGCACCCGGAAGGCACGGGACGAACTGCTCTTCGACCGGCTCCAGCGCACCCGGCAGATCAACACGGTGACCGCGCACTGCCTTCTGCACCCGTTCTACGGCGGCTCGCTGAGCTGGCTCAACAAGTCCCACGCGCTCACTCCCGACCAGGAGGCCGCCCTACGGGTGCCGGCCCCTCAGCCGCTCGACAGCCCCGTCACCCCGGACCCTGCCGACGAGACGCTCCTCGCAGAGCTGCGCCGCGACGGCCGGGCCACCCTCACCGAGCTGCAGAAGGCCATTCCGGCCAGCCACACCCACCGGGCCAGCCACAGCCGCCAGAACCGGGAAAACCGACATCCGGACCGGGGAAACGGAGGATTTCCGACGCCTTGGCGCACGGTGGACCGTCAGGCGGACCCGAACCACTTCCGAAGCGGGCCGAGCAGGTCCTGCTGGTCCTCGCCGACCCATGCCACGTGGCCGTCCGGCCTCAACAGCACGGCGGGCACGTCCAGTTCGTCGCCGGCGTCGACGACGTGGTCGACCCGGTCCGCCCAGCCCGCCACCGAGAGTCGGCCGGTCGAGTCCAGCAGCAGCCCGTGGCCGCCGTGCATCAGCTCGTAGAGGCGCCCCTGCTTCAGCCGCACGTCCCGCAGCCGCCGCCCGAGCAGCTCGTGGCCCTCGCCGAAGTCGTAGCGGACGTCGACCGCGGTGATCAGCCCGGTCACGTACCGGTTCACCTCCTCGAAGTCCATCAGCCGGGAGAACAGCTTCCGCAGCGCGGTCGCCCCCGGGTCGGTGCCCAGGAGGGTGATCTGCGCGCGGGTGTTGTCCAGCACACGGGCGCCCACCGGGTGCCGTTCGGTGTGGTAGCTGTCCAACAGCCCTTCCGGCGCCCATCCGTTGACCGCGGCGGCGAGCTTCCAGCCCAGGTTGAACGCGTCGTGAATGCCGAGGTTCATCCCCTGCCCACCGGTCGGCGGGTGGATGTGCGCCGCGTCGCCGGCCAGCAGCACCCGGCCGACCCGGTAGCGCTCGGCCTGCCGGGTGGCGTCGCCGAAGCGCGAGAGCCAGCGCGGCGAGTGGGCGCCGAAGTCGGTTCCCGCGACGGCCCGCAGCTGCCGCTTGAAACCCTCCAGGGTCGGCGCCGTACGGTCCTCGGACACCTCGTCGGCGGGCACGACGAGGCGGTACGACCCCTCGCCGGTCGGCACGGCACCGAACCGCAGCTGGGTCTTGCGGACTTCCTCGACCACAGCGGCGACCGTCTTCTGATCCTCCGTCAATTCCAGGTCCCCCAGCAGCGTTTCGACGGTGGCGGGCTCGCCGGGGAAGCCGACACCGAGCAGCTTGCGCACGGTGCTACGGCCGCCGTCGCAGCCGACGAGGTAGCGCGCACGCAGGTGCGTGCCGTCCGCGAGCTCGACGCCCACCCCGTCCTCGTCCTGGCTCAGGCCGACCACCTCGCAGCCGCGCCGGATCTCGGCACCGAGTTCGAGGGCACGCTCGCCCAACAGCCGCTCGGTGACGGGCTGCGGGTGCGCGAGACCGTAGGGGTGGGCCGTGTCCAGCCGTTCGGGCCACGGCTTGGCGATGCCGCCGAAGAGACCACCGACCTGGAACCTCTTGCTCACCGCGGCGAACCGGTCCAGCAGGCCGCGCTGGTCCATCATCTCGACGCTGCGCGCGTGCAGGCCCTGCCCACGGGACTCCCTGGTCGGCTCAAGCAGCCTCTCCAGCACGACCGTTCGGACCGCCGCCAGGCGCAGCTCGCCGGCCAGCATCAGTCCGGTCGGTCCGCCGCCGACCACGATCACATCGATCATCACAACCCCCGTTTGCGCAGGTACCGGCTTCGGCCGCCGATTCTGCGGCACCATGGGGGTCTTGCCGCAAGCCCCCCGGTGCGCTATACCTTGAGACAGGCGAGGGGCGAGTGATCTCCTTGCCTTTTCTGTTGCCGCCCAGTCGTGGCGGCCAATTCCGCACCGGACCGGACGGCCCTGAAGGCCGTGGACCCGGACGGCAGCCGGATCTCGCTCCGCCAACGCGCCCGTAGCGAGGGCTGACAGCCCGTAGACCTCGTACGACGGCCGTCACTCGCCCTTGCTCACCGCACGTGATGGCGGGTTCGTTCGCGATGGCGCAGCTCCGACGGTGTCGGTCAGGAAGTGGTGGAGCGGACTTGAGGGTGGTGGCTGAGCCGCCGGCCGGTCGCCTCGAGGTCGCCGAGCGGGGCGGCTTCCCTCCGCGATGCGCACCGCCGGTACGGGATTTCGTCGCCGCGCTGACATGACCTACCTTCCCCTCGCGGACGTGGCCCTGACGACCCGGCTGGTACGTTTCGCGATGTGATCCGGCGGCTGAGCGAGGCGGCCGCGGACGTCCCGCAGGTCAGCGGAACGCCGCCTGGCCGGTGAGGGCCTGCCCGATGACCAGGGTGTGCATCTCGCTGGTGCCCTCGTAGGTCAGGACGGACTCCAGGTTGTTGGCGTGGCGCAGCGGCGAGTACTCCAGGGAGATGCCGTTGGCGCCGAGGATCGTGCGGCACTCCCGGGCGATGGCGATGGCCTCCCGGACGTTGTTGAGCTTGCCGACGCTGATCTGCTCGGGCCCTGCCGCAGCTCGGCGGCCCTACGGCGGCCCAGATACCCGGAGAGCAGCGCGGTGAGGCCGACC
>NZ_JBSFHA010000144.1:0-14718 GCF_053596855.1 Streptomyces sp. NPDC001617 | reverse complement strand
CGGTTGTCGGGGGCGCGGAAGAGCCGGAAGCGGTAGTCGCTGCCGCCGGCTCCGGCGTGGGGGACCACCTGGACGGTGGAGGCCCACTTGGCGCCGTTGGCCTGCAGAGCCTTCTCGGCGGCGTCCAGGTTGGTGGAGTCGAAGCCGATCGCTGTCGAGGTGGGGCTGGTGCGCCAGGGGTACTGGGGGGCCTTCGGTCCGTAGAGCTCGAACAGGTTGCCGTTGGGCGTGGTGAAGACGGAGAACTCCTCGGAGCTGTTCACCAGGTTCAGGCCGAGGGCTTTCTGGGCGAATTCCTTCATCGCGGGGTACTGCCGGGCGGTCAGGGCGACCGCCCCCCACTGCAGCCTGGTGGTACCCGCGTCAGCGGTGGGGGCCGTCCTCTTCGTGCTGGGACCGGTCTCGGTCGATGCCAGCGCCAGGGTGGTGGCCGTGAGGGATACGCCTATCACCAGCGCCCCTGCTATCACGGTGCGGCGTGTGAATGAAGTGGTCATGGAGGTGCTCCTGGAGGGTGGGGGTGGGGGGTTGGGTTGCGTTGTCATCGGTGGGTGTCGCCCCGTGCTGTGCCGCGGAGCCGACAAGATGCCGAATTCCATGACGAGCCCACTCCGGGCGACGCCCCACCGAATAGTTGATATGTGAACAACCTAGAGTCGAATTGGTATACGTGTCAACTACTTGTTGAGTGGCGACAGGTGTCCACCCCCGATTAGTTCACGCATGAACTAATCGGGATAGGATGGCGCGGTGAGCACGGAACACTGGAATGCGCGAGAGAGTCAGGCGTGGCGAGGTCTGCTGGATGCGCAGCGCCTGGTGCGCGAGCATGTCGAGAGGGATCTTGCGCGTGAGACGGACCTGTCCCCGCAGGACTACACGGTGCTGGTCGCGTTGACCGAGGCGCCGGAGGGGAGGATGCGCCCCACGGACCTTGCCGCGGCCATCAGCTGGGAGAAGAGCCGGCTGTCGAACCACGCGGTGCGCATGGAGAAGCGGGGTCTGGTGTCCCGCGAGGGGTATCGCGGTGACGGGCGCGGTTCTGTGGTCGCGGTCACCGATGCCGGGCGTGCGGCGATCCGGTCGGCGGCGCCGCTGCACCGCGCGCACGTGAGGAAGTACTTCATCGACGCGCTGACCGCAGAGCAGCAGGAGGCACTGATCGACATCTCTGCCAGCCTCATCCGGCATGTGACCGCTGCAGGTCGGGCCGAGGGGGCGGCCGACGGCTGATGCCCCTCGGGCATGTAGTTGACGCGTGTACTACCTCGAGGTTAGGTTGTACACGTATCAACTACTTGGCGGGTGTGCCCGCCCGGAAGGTCGCGTCATGGAGTTCGGAATTTTCGGCGTCGGGGACCTCTCCCCTCACCCGGTCACGGGGAAGACGGTCAGCGAGACCGAGAGGATCCGGGGCATCGTCCGCATCGCGCGGCACGCCGACGAGGTCGGCTTCGACGTCTATGCGATCGGCGAGCACCACAACCCGCCCTTCATCTCCAGCGCGGGCGCAGCGATCCTGGCCTCCATCGCCGCGCAGACGACGAACATCACTCTGTCGACGTCGACGACCCTGATCACCACGACCGACCCGGTGCGGATCGCGGAGGAGTTCGCCACCCTGCAGCACCTCGCGGGCGACCGGGTCGACATCATGCTCGGCCGCGGGAACACCCCCGAGGTCTATCCGTGGTTCGGCCAGGACATCCGCCAGGGCATCCCCCTGGCCATCGAGAACTACGCTCTGCTGCGCCGACTCTGGGACGAGGACGTACTCGACTGGGAGGGGAGGTTCCGGGCCCCGCTGCGGGGCTTCACCTCGATGCCCCGGCCGCTGAACGGCACCCCGCCGTTTGTCTGGCACGGCTCGATCCGCTCGCCCGAGATCGCCGAGCAGGCCGCGTACTACGGCGACGGCTTCTTCGTGAACAACCTGTTCATGACCATGGAGTACTTCAAGGACTTCGTCGACTACTACCGCGCCCGCTTCGAACACCATGGCCACGGCCCCGCCGTCGGCGCGATCGTCGGCGCAGGAGGCGGCGCCTTCGTCCGCAGGAACAGTCAGGACGCCGTAGCCGAGTACATGCCCTACTTCCGTGCGGGCAGCCGCTTCCACTCCGGCGACTTCGACCAGGTCACGAGGGAGACCGGGCTCACTGTCGGCAGCCCGCAGCAGGTCATCGAGAAGGTCCTCTCCTTCCCCGACTACTTCGGCCCGTACCAGCGCCAACTGTTCGGCCTGGACTTCGGCGGCGTCCCGGAGAAGACCATCCACGAACAGCTCGACCTGTTCGGCTCCGACGTTCTCCCCGTCCTGCGCCGCGAAATGCCCTCACCTCCGGCAGCCGGAAAGACGCGCACAGCCGCCTGAGCCGCAGCATTCCCGCCGCGCCACCGCCTCGCCTCCCCCTGCGCACTCGCCGTGCGCGGGTCGCCCCCTCCGCAGTGGCGTGGGGCACCCCGGTCCCCTCTCTCTTTCCGCATCCGACCTCACGGAGAACTACGCCATGACCATCGCCTTCTGGACAGTCGCCGGCCTCGGCATGCTCGTCTTCCTCGCCGCAGGCGGCATGAAGCTCGCCCTAAACCGCGCCGCCCTCAAAGAGGCCAACATGCCCTGGGTGGACGACTTCTCCGCCGGGTCCGTCAAGCTCATCGGCCTGGCCGAGGTGCTCGGTGCACTCGGTCTGATCCTGCCCGCCCTCACCGACACCGCGACCGTCCTCAGCCCGATCGCCGGCATCTGCCTCGCGCTGGTCATGCTCGGTGCCGTCAAGGTCCACACCCGCCGCAAGGAATCCCCGGCCGCGCCGGCGGTACTGGCCGTGCTCACCCTCACTGCCGCCGTCCTCGGCTTCGCCGCCCTGTAAGGCCGCGGGCGCGGGACCGTCGACGCATCCAAGTCGCCGGGCGGCTGCCCCACGCCACATCACACGGCACGTCTTCGCGCCCGCGACACACCCGAACTCCCCCCACGACGCCCGTCGTCCGACCTCCCGGAAAGAAGTCCGTATGTCCTCCGCTGTCTCCTCCCGCCCCCTGGCCGCTTTCGTCCGCACCGTCCTGTCGGCAGCCATCGCCGCGGCGGTCGCTGTCCTCGTGGCCTACTTCCTCTTCGACATGGCGGGAGCCGACTACACCGTCACCATGTCCGGCAGCCAGAGCACGGTGAACGCGCCGATGGCCGGCATCATGACCCTCCTGATGACCCTGGTCGGAGGCGGTATCGCCCTGGTTATCGCCCGGCGGACCGCACGGCCCGGGCGGACCTTCGTCCTGCTCGTGGCGCTCGCCGTCTTCGTGATGGCGGCAGGGCCCCTCACCTCCGCCCACCAGGGCCTGACCATCGCGGCCCTCGAAGTCCTTCACCTGATCGCGGCGGCGACCGTCCTGCTCATCGTCCTACCGCGCCTCGGCAACAGCCGGACTGCGTCATCCTGATACCCGCCGACCCAGGCAAGCCCCGTACACCAAGTCACGTTCACCGTGCTTGGTGTACGGTTCCTCGCTGTTCAGCTCCGGAATGTACGAACCCGCGCGCTTCCGTCTTCGATGTTCTGGAGGTGGCGGGGGTGTGGATCCGTTGCGCTCCCTGCCGCGAGCACCGTGCCGCCCTCGAAGACCTCATCGCCTGCTGCCGCAATCGGCTCGATGTCAGCCGTACCCTTCTGTCCGCGCTCCGTTCGGGACGCGTTCGGGACACAAGGAGCAGGAGCAACCCGACAAGGCCCAGAACGGATGGGCAACGGCACACCACATCTGACCTGGAAAGACGTCATGGATTGGCAATGATCAGCAAGAGCCGCCAAGATCCCCAAAGGACTCATAGTCCGTCGACCGTGGGTTCGAGTCCCACCCGCCCCACTGCGCAGGGCTTTGACCTGCGGAAACGTCTCATCTGGGGTGCGGATGCAGGACTTTGGGCTGCGGGGCCGAATCCGCTGCTCGTGAGTTCAACTCACCGACTTGGGTGATGAGACCTACGTCCTAGGCTGACCCGATCGACGGGCTGTGACCCAGGTCCATGCACAGTCAGGTGGACAAGCTCGCCCCTTGAATCAGGGATGGTGCTCCACCCCGGTACCCGGGCTGGAGCACCATCGCGTTGGTAAGGGAATCCGCTGTGCGAAGGGTCCAGCCCCTTGGCCGAACTGGGCGAACGCGGACTACTGCGGTTGTACGCGCCCTCTCGAAGGTGCTCAGGGGCCATGGAGGGGCCACAAGGACAGAAACAGATCGACAAGCTCGGGAGGGAACGGAAGGCTTCTGGAATCGGTGGGTCCCGCTACGGAGCCAGTTGCTTCGCGAGAAGGTCGGCCGCCTCTTCCTTTGCTCGCGGACCGCCGCCCTGATGCTCGCAGCCGTAGAACCGGGCCACCTGCACAGGCCCCGGCAGCGAGCGGGCGAGTTCGAGCCCGGTTGGTGGGGCGGGAGGGCTCACCTCGGGGCGGCGGCAGTTGGCCGTTGGGCGTTCATGGTGAGGTGGCCTGCTCGGCGAGTAAGGGCCCGACCGTGGTCAGGCGGGAGGGGGAGAGGCCGGCAGGTTCTGGTCGGTGGCCCAGGAGGCGAGGATGCGCAGCCGCTCGTGGGTGGGGGAGCCGGGTGCGGCCGTCCAGACGGTGAGGTGCTGGTCGGGGTCGGTGTTGGCGGTCAGGGTGTCCCAGTCCAGGACGAGTTCGCCGACCACCGGGTGGTTGAGGGTCTTCGTGCCCACCGTGCGGGCCGCGACCCGGTGGTCGCCCCACCACTGGGCGAACTGCTTGTCGCGCAGGGACAGTTCACCGACCAGCTCGATGAGGCGGGGGGCCTCGGGATACTGCGCGGCTTCCATCCGCAGCTGCGCCACGGCGAGCCGCGCGGATGTCTCCCAGTCGGCGTACAGGGTGCGCATGGCCGGATCCGTGAAGATGATCCGCGGGTAGTTGCGGTGCCTCTCCGGGATCCGGGAGAAGTCGGTGACCAATGCGGCGGCCAGCGCGTTCCAGGCCAGGATGTCCCCGCGTCGGCCCTGCACGATGGCGGGCGTGGCGGTGAGATCGTCCAGCACGCGCTGCAACTGCAGCTGGACCTTCTGCCGACCCCGGCTGCGGGCGCGAGTGGTGATCTTGCCGGCGAGCTGGAAGAGATAGCCGCGTTCGTCGTCGTCGAGATGAAGCACCCGGGCGAGCGTGTCCAGCACGGGCGCGGACGCCTGCATACGGCCCTGTTCGAGACGCGTGTAGTAGTCGGTGCTGATGCTGGCGAGCTGGGCGACCTCTTCGCGGCGCAGCCCGGCGACCCGGCGGGGGCCGCCGTTGTCGGGCAGGCCGACAGTGCGCGGGCTCAGCTCGGCGCGGCGCTTCCTGAGGAATTCTCCCAGCTCGTTGAGGGGAACATTGCCGGTCATGCGGCTCAGCATGACACCGAACGCACCTGAGGAAGGAGGGAGAGTTTCCACCCAGGATGTATCCCTCCCCGGATGTCTTTCTCCGCTTTTCGCTCTTGCCTCGAAGTGTGAGGCTCGACATGGAGCAGCCTGCCGCGGCGATCTCGAGCGCCGTGCCGGCAAGGTCCTCCCCAAGCCTGAGCTAAGCCCCTCCACCCACAAGGACTCACGATGACGACCTTCGCCCTCGTCGGAGCCGGCTCCGGCCTCGGGCTCGCCACCGCCCACTGCTTCGGAACCGCCGGCCACACCGTCGCCCTCGTTTCCCGCAGCGCCGAGAAGCTGGACGCACTGACCGCTGAACTGGCCCGCGACGGCATCCAGGCGGGGGGCTTCACCGCCGACGTCCTCGACGTCGAGTCACTGGAGGCGGCCCTGTACGCGGCGGCAGCCGCCCTGGGGCCCATCGAGATCCTGCAGTACAGCCCCGTGCCTCGCGCCGACTTCATGAAGCCGGTCCTCGGCACGACTGCCGACGGCCTCGACGCGCCCCTCGCCTTCTCCGTCAAGGGCCCGGTCACCGCGGTGAACGCCGTCCTGCCCGGCATGCGCCAACTCGGTCGCGGCACCCTGCTGTTCGTCAATGGCGGCAGCGCCGTACGCCCCCATCCCGACCGGGCTGGCACCTCGATCGCCTTCGCCGCCGAGAGCGCCTACGCCCACATGCTCCACGACGCCCTCGCCCCGGAGAACATCCACACCGCCCAGCTGATCATCCCCGGCGCCATCCGGCCCGACGCCGAACACAGCAGCCCTGAGGTGCTGGCCCATCGCCTGTACGACATCCACCTCAAGTGCGACGGCTTCCGCCACTACGCCGAGCACCTGCCCAACTGACGCCCCCGGAGGGTGCCGTGAGCCTGTCCACCCGTTCCAGCCTTGCCCGCGCCGTCCCGACCGCCTTACTGCTTGCGGTGACCGCCTGTACCGATGAGGTGGCCCCGTCCCCGTCTTCCGCGCCCTCCGCCACCGCGTCACAGCGAACGCCGGCGGCCACGGCACCAGCCTCACCGTCTGATGACAAGGGCACCGCCATGAATCTCCGGCTCACCATCGACGGCCATCGGGTCGACGCCACCCTGAACGACAGCGCCACGGCCCGCGACTTCGCAGCCCTGCTCCCGCTCACGCTGAACCTGGGCGACTTCCACGGGACGGAGAAGATCGCTGACCTGCCCCGTCGGCTGTCCACCTCGGGCGCCCCGGACGCCGCCGAAGCCAAGCCCGGTGACCTGGCGTACTACGCGCCCTGGGGCAACCTGGCCCTCTTCTACCGAGGCAGTGGCTCCAGCGACGCCGGCCTGATCATCCTCGGCAGCGTGCACGACGACACCGAACGCCTCGCCACCGCCACCAAGGTCACCATCGAAACTGCCTCCTGACCCGGCCCACGCTAAACGGGAGAAAGACACGTGAACCCCACCTACGACTTCACCGGCCAGGTCGCCCTCGTCACCGGCGCCGGCTCCGGCATGGGCCTGGCGACCGCCCGCGCCTTCGCCGAGGCCGGGGCCGCCGTCGCCCTCACCGACATCGACGAAGCCGCCCTGAACGCAGCCGTCAAGGAACTTACCGACTCCGGCCACCGAGCACTCGCCCTCACCTGCGACGTCAGCGACGAGGACCAGGTGGCGGCTGCGGTCGACCGGACCGTCGAGACGTTCGGGCGCTTGGACATGGCTTACAACAACGCCGGCATCCAGATCCCGCCCAGCGACGCCGCCGACGAACCCGCCGAGTGTTTCGACCGCGTCAACGCCATCAACCTTCGCGGCGTGTGGGCCTGCATGAAACACGAGCTGCGGCACATGCGCGCCCAGGGCAGCGGCGCCATCGTCAACTGCTCCTCGCTCGGTGGCCTGGTCGGCCTGCCCGGCCGTGCCTCGTACCACGCCTCCAAGCACGGGGTGATCGGCCTGACCACCAGCGCCGCCCTCGAATACGCCCCGCGCGGTATCCGCGTCAACGCCGTCTGTCCCGGCACGATCGACACCCCCATGGTCAGCGACATGATCACCAAGGGGGAACTCGACCGCGGCGAGGCCGAGGCCAACCAGCCCATCAATCGCCTCGGTAAGGCCGAGGAGATCGCCCAGGCGGTCCTGTGGTTGTGCAGCCCGGGAGCGAGTTTCGTCGTAGGCGTCGCCCTCCCCGTCGACGGCGGGTACGTCGCCCGATAACGACGTAGGGGCCGCCGTCACGCAACTGACGGCGGCCCCCGCGGCAGCGTCAGGTATCAGCAGACTGCGAAGGGATCGACCCCGTCGCATGCTTCACGCCGCGCGTCGGCGAGGCGGTCGTGGACCAGACGCGGCTCCACGTCGAAGGACAGGCATGCCCGATGGCGAGGGGTGAAGGCCGACCAGTTCGGCCGCGCCCGGGTCGAAGGGGACCCGTGGTGCGCGAACGCGGCGAACGAGTCCACCATCTTCGAGGACAGCGCCCGTGCCGTCGCGAGGTCGGCCGGCGCGGCACCGGTGAACGCGCCCTGCCCGAAGTTGCCGAAGGTGAACTGGACGTCGCTGCCGTGCGTGGTTCACGACGAACCAGCCGCTGAGCACGGATCCGTCGGGCGGGCGTGTCACATACCTCGCCCGCCGATGCCACCTTCGGGGGCGATCTCGTCGATGCGGGCAAGGTCGTCGGCGGTCAGCTCGAGGTCGGCGGCTGCGATGTTCTGCGCGACGCGCTCGGGGTTGCGCGAGCCCGGGATCGGGACGATGTAGTCCTTCTTCGCCAGCAGCCAGGCCAGGGCCAGCTGCGACAGGGTGACGTCCTTGCTCTCCGCGAGCTTGGTGAGCTCGGTGACGATGGAGAGGTTTTGGTCGAAGTTCTCCGGGGCCCACCAGGGAATCATCTGGCGGAAGTCGCTCGCGTCGTAGTGCTCGCGGGACTGGACGGCGCCGCTGAGGAAGCCGCGGGCGAGCGGGGAGTAGGCGACGAGTCCGATGCCGAGTTCCTCCAGCACGGGGAAGAACTGCTCGGAGTCGTGCGCGAAGATCGAGTACTCGTGCTGCAGGACCGAGATCGGGTGCACCGTGTGGGCGCGGCGGATCGCGTCGGTGTCGGTGTTGGACAGGCCGAGGTACCTGACCTTGCCGGCGTCGACGAACTCCTTCATCACACCGACCACGTCCTCGATCGGCACGCTCGGGTCGGGGCCGTGCTGGTAGAGCACGTCGATCACGTCGGTATTCAGGTTGCGGAGGCTGTTGTCGACGACCTCGCGGATGTGCTCCGGCCGTGAGTTCGGGGCGAAGGTCGGGGTGAGGCCGAACTTGGTCGCGATCGTCACCTCGTCGCGGATGGGGGCGAGGGCGTGGCCGAGCAGCTTCTCGCCCTCTCCCCAGCCGTACATCTCAGCGGTGTCGAAGTGGGTCACGCCCAGCTCGTGGGCGCGGCGGATCGCGGTGATCGACGCGGTGTCGTCCGAGGGACCGTAGCCGATGGCGGTGCCCATCGCGCCGTAGCCGAGCTCGGAGACGGTCAGGCCCTGGCGGCCCAGTGTGCGCTGTCGCATGAGGTGCTCCTGTTGGTACTGAATCAGACCGAACGTTTCGGTTCGACCATACGTCGGGCGAGTCGCCGTCTGCAAGACCGAACGGTTCGGTTAGGTAATCTGGGGTGCATGGTCCCCCGTAACAGCACCGACCCCACCAGCGATCGCATCGTCGCCGCGGCCACCGCCGAGTTCGCCCGCCACGGCATCGCGGGCGCCCGGGTCGAGCGGATAGCCAAGGCGGCGCGCACCGGCAAGGAACGCGTGTACGCGTACTTCCGCAGCAAGGAAGCGCTCTACCGGTTCGTCGCCGCCCGGGAACTCGCGGCCATGGCCGAGGCCGTCCCGCTGGACGCCACCGACCTTCCGGGCTACGCCGGCCGCGTGCACGACCACGCCGTCCAGCACCCCGAACGCCACCGGCTGATGATGTGGGGCCAACTGGAGCTCCAGCCCGGGCAGACGCCCGCCGACGACCCGTTCCAGGAGTCCCTGCGCCGCAAGATCGAGCAGCTGCGCAGGGCGCAGGAGGCCGGCCACCTCGATCCCGAGTGGGAGCCCGAGGACATCCTGGTCTTCGTCAGCCAGCTCGCCCTGTCGTGGGCAGGCCAGACCGACCTCACTCCCGTCGGCGAGGAACGCGACGCCTTCCTGGCGGCCCACCGGGCGGCCATCGTCGCCGCCGTCCAGCGACTGTTCCCCGCCGCCGTCGGCGATACAGCCCCAACGGCCGCCGATGCACAGAATCCTGACAACGTGTGAGCGTCTTCGACCGTCGCCAGAAGGTGGCGCCTGGGTGAGGCTGAGCAAGGCTTCGCGGATGGCGTCACGGATTTCCCGGCATGTGCGCAGTCGGCAGAACCGGGCCGCCGGAGTCGGAAGGGCTCGCGCGCTCTGTAGGCCGTGGGAGTGCGAGGACGCCGGCCGGAGCCGACCCCTCGGCGGCCTCGCCGGCCCTCACTGTGGTGATGGGCCCTGTCGCATGACCAATAGCGATGAGCCTGTGGCTCATGCTGCTTTCCTCGCGGACCGCGGCCCGGTGATTCTGCGCAGAGACGTTGCTGGTGTGGGTGGCCTCAGTGCGTCCGGGGGAACAACTTCTCGACTGCGGCAACGACGGCGGCGCGCCGGGCTGCTGGGGCAGGGTTCGCGGTGTGTTCTGTCGCGGCCTGGCTGAGTTCGGGTTGGGCTGCCCAGGTGGTGGCGATCTGGTTGATCAGGGCGAGGACGTCGGCCGGGTCCCAGGCGGGATCGAGCTGTCCCGCTTGCTGCGCCCGGCGGAGCTGGCCGATTTTGCTGGCGATGACCGCCTGAGTGGGATCGTCGGCGGCGACCCCGGAACCTGATAGTTCCAGGCGGCCCCAGGTGATCAGGCGGTGGTGGTCGGGGCGGGCGGTGAAGTAGTCGAACAGGCGGCCCGCGTAGCCGGGGAGGTCGGACGGGTCCATCTGCGTGGCCTCGGCGATCACGGCCAGTTCCCGCGCGGCGACGTGGGCGTAGAGCGCTTCCTTACTGCGGAAGTAGGCGTAGACGCGTTCCTTGCTGGTCCTGCCGAGTTTGGCGATGCGGTCCACACGGGCACCGGCGATGCCATGGCGGGCGAACTCCTCCAAGGCGGCGTTGAGGATCCGCTCCCGCGTTGTGTCGCCGCCGTCGGGAGCGGCTGTGGGCGCTGCGGTCTGGCCGGAGTCGAGAGGGTGGGACACAACCCCAGGATAAAGCACCGAACTGTTCGGTTTGACGTCAAGGGCTGTCCGATCGTAGGCTAAAACCAAACGGTTTGGTTTGACTCATTCGGAGTGGATCCGGCGAGTACTGAGGAAGTGAACTCATGCAGCACCGCAATCTGGGCTCTCAGGGCCTGCGCGTCTCGGCGCTCGGTCTGGGCGTGATGGGGATGACCATGGCTTACGGCGCCTCGAACGACGAGGAGGGCGTCGCGACCATCCGTCGCGCCCACGAACTGGGAATCGACTTCTTCGACACCGCCGAGCTGTACGGCCTCGGCATCGGTAGCAACGAGGCCCTACTGGGCAAGGCCGTCAAGGACTTCCGTGACGAGGTGGTCCTGGCCACCAAGTTCGGCTTCGACATGGCCGCCCAGCCGCTGGGTTCCGGGGTCGACAGCCGCCCGGAGAACATCCGCGAAGTCGCCGAGAACAGCCTTCGTTACCTGCAGACCGACCACATCGACCTCTTCTACCAGCACATCTCCGACCCCGACGTGCCTGTCGAGGATGTCGCGGGCGTGGTCGGCGAGCTGATCGCCGAGGGCAAGGTGAAGTACTTCGGCCTGAGCAACGTCGGCCCGCAGTACATCCGCCGCGCCCACGCCGTCACGCCGGTCACAGCGCTGCAATACGAGTACTCGCTCTTTGAGCGTGAGCTGGAAGAGAAGATCCTGCCGGTCCTGAGGGAGCTCGGCATCGGCCTGGTGCCCTACTCCCCGCTCGGTCGAGGCTTCCTGACCGGCGTGGTCAAGCCCGCCGACCAATATCCCGCAGACGACATGCGCAGCTGGGACGAGCGCTGGCAGGGCGAGAACTACGCCTATAACCTGCACGCCACCGACCAGCTCAAGAAGTTCGCCACCGCCAAGGGCCTCACCACCGCCCAACTCGCCCTGGCCTGGCTGCTCCACCAGGGCGAGGACGTTGTCCCGATCCCCGGCACGCGCAGCACCGTCCGCCTGGAGGAGAACGCCGGCGCCGCCGCCGTCGAACTCACCGACGCCGACCTGGGGCGCATCGCCGAGATCCTGCCTCACGGCTCGGCCGGCAGCCGCTACCCGGCCGCCATGCTGGCTGGCTTCTCCACCGACTGACCTCTGCCACCACTCCGCCGAGGAGAACCAACATCAGTGGTGCCATCCGCATGGCCAGGCTGGAGTCGTTCGTCAATCCGTGGACGCAGCCGACTGCATCGCCTCGAAGTACGCGGCAGGCACCGACGGCTGGGACCCGGTCTTCGGCCTGGGGTGACCGCACCGTCGGCGAAGCCGTGGGTCAAGCCCTACCCCCCACCTCGACCACGGTGTAGACCTGCGCACCGGGGTCACTTGTCGCAATGCGCGCCAAGGTCTCTGGAGTACTTGGCGACATTGCGCAGGGATTCGAGGCTCCTGCCGTTCTGGTTGGCCGGGGTAAGGAATTGGGAGTTCTTGTCGATCAGGCTCGTGAGATCTATCCCTGACGTGCGCGGAGCACGCAAGAGGGGGCACAAGAGGTAGTCGGACTGCGTGGTTTCGGCCCAGACCAGCACGGTGCCGAGCATGGTGCCGTACCGCGAGGTGAGCCAACTCGCCTGTGGCAGGCCGTCGCAGAGTTCGGTCCAGTCGGTGTGCGGCATCTGCCAGGTCGCCAAAGTACGTCGGCGGAGCCTGTAGTTGACGCGTCGGGGGAGTTCATCGAGATGACAGGCGAGTTGTTCGGCGACTTCCACGAAGCGGGACCACGGGATGGCGATTGTCGCGTACGGGAACTGCATGGCCGGGCGGACACCGCTGAGTGTTTCCGCCCTGACGCGGACACACTGGCGGCCGGTGCGGTAGGCGACGGCGCCGGTGTACCGGTCGTCGTCGACCGGATGCTGGTCCGCCCACGGTGAAGATCGACAGTGGGTCGCCGACACGACGACGTTGGACGGCGTCCGGCCGTCTTCCAACGGGAGCATCGCGGCAGAGGTGGTTGCCTGAAGCTTGCGCACCGCGTGCTGGAATGCCGCGGCGAGCACCCGGTCGACCCCGACCTGTCCCGGTGACCAGCTGGGCCCGGGGCTGAGGGTAGCGCGGGAAAACCCCGGTATGACCTCCGCTGATGGCGCGTTTCCCGCGCACAAAGATGCGTCAGCTCGTCGTTGACCAGCGATCTGGGGTGGGGCCAGGGTGATGGGGACAGGAGATTCCGATCACCTGTTTCCGGCCACCGAACTGCGTGCAGGAGGCTGCGGTGCTCCAGACACAAACCCGTGAACTCACCGAACTCGCCGACGACTCCGAAACGGCCGTCGAGGCGACCCCGGCGGGTATGCCGACCGCACCGGCGACCTGCCGCGAACTCTTCTTCCAGCGCTGCCTGTGGTGCGGCACCCCGGACTACCGACGCCCGTTCTGCCGAGCCTGCGGATCCGTGTCCTTCACTCTGGAGCGCAGCGCGGGTGCCGGAGCCGTCGTTCGCCGTAACGGCCACGCCCAGCACAATACGTGGTTCGTCGCGATGGACGAGGGCTTCAACCTGCTCTGCCAAGTCACCGGGACGGCGCCCGTCGTGGTGGCGGTGGGGGCACGGGTGACCGTCGTACAAGCCGTCGCGCCCATCGGCCGGGGCCTTCCCACCGTCCAACTCACCCACCCGGACCAGCCGTTGAAGCACTGGCGGTAACGGGATGCAGCGCCGACGACAGGACGTCAGGCGTGACGACCAGAGAGGAGGGTGAGTGAGCTCCCAGCATGACGTGCCGGACGGACCCTACGCCACCTTCCCGGCATCGTCGACATCCCCGCCGCTCCCGCCGACGGGGAAGGAAGCCGGCCATCCCGCCAGGTCGCACACCCCGCTGAGCGGGACACCCGAGCAGTACCACCTGCCCCCACCTCGTCCGGGCCAGCGCACCACGCAGATCCTCCACGGCCGGTCGGACCGGCCCGCCTGCGCCTCTGTGTGACCCGGAGAACCGCGACTGAACCAACCACCGACTTCCCAACCCTTATGACCAGGAGCCCATAATGAGTGGCAAGCCGCTGAAGGACCCTCTCGACCTGATCGACCTCTCCTCCACCCTCAGCGACGAGGAGCGCGAGATCCAGGCCACCGTCGCCAGGTTCCTCGCCGACCGGGTCCGCCCGCACATCGGCGAGTGGTTCGAGAACGCGCACTTCGCCCGCGAACTCGCCCCGGAACTCGGCAAGTTGGGCGTTCTCGGCATGCATCTGGAGGGGTACGGCTGCGCCGGCACGAACGCCGTGTCCTACGGTCTGGCCTGTCTGGAGTTGGAGGCGTCGGACTCGGGCTTTCGCAGTTTCGTCTCGGTGCAGGGTTCGCTGTCGATGTTCTCGATCTGGACGTGGGGTTCGGAGGAGCAGAAGCAGGAGTGGCTGCCCCGGCTCGCCGCCGGTGAGGCGATCGGTTGCTTCGGCCTGACCGAGCCCGACTTCGGCAGCAACCCGGCCGGGATGCGCACCCGCGCCGTCCGCGACGGTGGCGACTGGATCCTCAACGGCTCCAAGATGTGGATCACGAATGGCTCCATCGCCGATGTCGCCACCGTCTGGGCGCAGACCGAGGACGGCATCCGCGGCTTCCTCGTCCCCCGCGGCACACCCGGCTTCACCACCCGGGACATCAAGCAGAAGATGTCCCTGCGCGCCTCCATCACCTCGGAGTTGTCCTTCGACCATGTGCGGCTGCCCGACGCGGCCCGCCTGCCGCTCGCCGAGGGCCTGCGCGGACCGCTGTCCTGCCTGAACGAGGCCCGCTTCGGCATCCTGTTCGGCGTCGTCGGCGCGGCCCGCGACTCGCTCCAGGCGGCCATCGAATACGCCGACTCGCGCGTCCAGTTCGACAGGCCCATCAGCGCCTTCCAGCTCACCCAGAAGAAGCTCGCCGACATGAGCGTCTCCCTCGGCGCCGCCGCCCTGCTCTCCGTGCACCTGGGCCGGCTCAAGGACCAGGGCGGTATCCGCCCCGAGCAGATCAGCGCGAAGTGCCTGAGCTGTGCCGAGGATGCGATAGCGCACGGGGTCCATTGTCTCCGGTCGGGTCGGGGCCGGTCACGGGGTTCGGGTCGGCGGGGT
>NZ_JBSFHA010000143.1:0-15636 GCF_053596855.1 Streptomyces sp. NPDC001617 | reverse complement strand
CAGTTGCCCGAGGTGGAGATGGGACTCGTGCCGGGGGCGGGCGGGACGGTCAGGGCCCCCACCCCCGACCCGCACCCGAAAACGGACCGCCGCCCCCTCGAAGGCCTCGACACCCACCTCGTAGTAACCCGCCCCGACTTCCGCCTCGACGTAACCCTCACCGCCGCCCCCGGCGACGTCCTGGCCCTCCTCGGCCCCAACGGCGCCGGGAAAACCACCGCCCTGAGAGCCCTCGCCGGCCTCACCCCCCTCACCTCCGGCCACCTCCACCTGGACGGCACCGACCTCGCCCGCACACCCCCCGAATCCCGCCCCGTAGGCGTCGTCTTCCAGGACTACCTGCTCTTCCCCCACCTCACGGCCCTGGACAACGTCGCCTTCGGCCCTCGCTGCCAGGGCGCCACCAAAGCCGAGTCCCGGGCCCAGGCCACCGACTGGCTGACCCGCCTCGGCCTCGCCGACCACGCCACCGCCAAACCCCGCCACCTCTCCGGCGGCCAGGCCCAACGCGTAGCCCTGGCCCGAGCCCTCGCCACCAACCCCCGCCTGCTCCTCCTCGACGAACCCCTCGCCGCCCTGGACGCCCGCACCCGCCTCGACGTACGCGCCGAACTCCGCCGCCACCTCGCCGAGTTCGAGGCGGTGGCCGTCCTCATCACGCACGATCCCCTGGACGCCATGGTCCTGGCCGACCGCCTGGTGGTCATCGAACACGGCAGGGTCGTCCAGCAGGGCACGCCTTCCGACATCGCCCGCCACCCCCGCACGGACTACATCGCCCAACTGGTGGGCCTGAACCTCTACAAGGGCGAGGCCGAGGGCCACACCGTCCATCTCGACGCGGGCCCCGACATCACCACCACGGAGGACCTGTCCGGCCCGGTCTTCGTGGCGTTCCCACCCAGCGCCGTCACCCTCTTCCGCGACCCTCCCACCGGCTCCAGCGCCCGCAACCACTGGCGCTGCGAGGTGGCCGGCCTGGAGACCCACGGCGACCAGATCCGGGCCGACCTCAACGGCGAACTCCCCCTCGCCGCCGACCTCACCACGGTCGCCGCCGCCGAACTCGACCTGCACCCCGGCGCACCGGTCTGGGCGACCGTCAAGGCGACGCAGACCCACGCATACCCGGCATGAGGCGTAAACAGGCCTAGGTTGAGCTCATGACCCTCAGCATCCGCAACCAGATCCCCGGCACCGTCACCGCAGTCACCCCCGGCGAGGTGATGGCCACGGTCAAGGTCCGTCTCACCGGCGGCCAGGACATCACCGCCGCGATCACCCTGGAGTCCGCCGAGGAACTCGGCCTCGCCGACGGCACCGCTGTCCGCGCCCTGGTGAAGTCGACGGAGGTCTCCCTCGCCACCGCCCCGGTCGAGGGCCTGTCCATCCGCAACCAGCTCCCCGGCACGGTCACCGACGTCTCCACCGGCGGCGCCATGGCCTCGGTCAAAGTGGCCGTCCAGGGCGGCGAGTTGACGTCCGCGATCACCAGAGACGCCGCTCAGGACCTCGGTCTGACCTCCGGCACACCGGTCGTGGCCCTGATCAAGTCGACCGAGATCTCCCTCGCGACGGAGTGACGGCATGACGGCATGACGAGAAAGGGCCCCGCATACGAATTCCAGGGGCCCTCACTCATTTACCGGCTCAGTCCTCGTACGCGTCCAGCGGCGGGCACGAGCACACCAGGTTCCGGTCACCGAACGCCTGGTCGATCCGCCGCACCGGCGGCCAGTACTTGTCGGCGGCCGAGACCCCGGCCGGGAACACGGCCTCCTCACGCGTGTACGCGTGCTCCCACTCACCGCCCAGCGCGGCGGCCGTGTGCGGAGCGCCCCGCAGCGGGTTGTCCTCGGCGGGCCACTCACCCGCCCCGACCTTCTCGATCTCCGCCCGAATGGCGATCATCGCCTCGCAGAACCGGTCCAGTTCGACGATGTCCTCGGACTCGGTCGGCTCGATCATCAGCGTGCCGGCCACCGGGAACGACATCGTCGGCGCGTGGAACCCGTAGTCGATGAGCCGCTTGGCCACGTCGTCCACCGACACCCCGGTCGCCTTGGTCAGCGGCCGCAGATCGATGATGCACTCGTGCGCGACCAGCCCACCGGGGCCGGTGTAGAGCACGGGGTAGTGCGGTTCGAGCCGCTTGGCGATGTAGTTGGCGGAGAGCACGGCCACCTGCGTGGCCCGCTTCAGCCCCTCCCCGCCCATGAGCCGGACGTAGGCCCAGGAGATCGGCAGAATCCCCGCCGACCCCCAGGGTGCGGCGGAGATCGGCCCGACGCCCGTCTCGGGCCCGGCGGCGGGCTGCAGCGGATGGTTCGGCAGATACGGCGCCAGGTGCGCACGTACACCCACCGGCCCGACGCCCGGACCGCCACCACCGTGCGGAATGCAGAAGGTCTTGTGCAGGTTCAGGTGCGAGACGTCACCGCCGAAGTGCCCTGGCTTGGCCAGGCCGACCAGCGCATTGAGGTTGGCACCGTCGACGTAGACCTGACCCCCCGCCTCGTGCACCTGAGCGCAGATGTCGGCGACATGCTCCTCGAACACACCGTGCGTCGAGGGGTACGTGATCATCAGCACCGCCAGTTCGTCGCGGTACTGCTCGATCTTCGCCCGCAGGTCCTCGACGTCGATCTCGCCGTCCTCGGCGGTTCTCACGACGACGACCTTCATCCCGGCCATCACAGCACTCGCGGCATTCGTCCCATGCGCGGACGACGGAATCAGACAGACGGTCCGCTGCGCGTCCCCGTTGGCCCGGTGATACCCACGAACGGCGAGCAGCCCGGCCAGCTCGCCCTGCGACCCCGCGTTGGGCTGCAGCGACACCTTGTCGTACCCGGTGACCTCGGCCAGCCGCTCCTCCAGCTCGCGGATCAGCGTCAGATAGCCCTGCGCCTGCTCGGCGGGCGCGAAGGGGTGCAGCTGCCCGAACTCGGGCCAGGTGACCGGCTCCATCTCGGTGGTCGCGTTGAGCTTCATCGTGCAGGAGCCGAGCGGAATCATGCCGCGGTCCAGCGCGTAGTCCCGGTCGGCCAGCCTGCGCAGGTACCGCAGCATCGCGGTCTCGGAACGGTACTGGTGGAAGACGGGGTGAGCGAGGAACTCGTCGTCACGCAGCAGATCCTGCGGAATCGCTTCCCCGACAACCTCGTCCAGCGCCTCGATGTCACCGTCGACCCCGAACGCGCTCCATACGGCGCCCAGTTGGGCCCTGGCCGTCGTCTCGTCGCAGGCGAGGGAGACGTGATCGGCGTCGACGAGCCGCAGATTGACCCCGTTCTCCCGCGCGGCGGCGACGATCTCAGCGCCGCGCCCGGCCACCCGTACGGTGAGCGTGTCGAAGTAGGACCCGTGCACCACCTCGACGCCACCGCGCTCAAGCCCCTCGGCGAGGATCGTGGCGTACCGATGGGTCCGCCGCGCGATGCCCTTCAGGCCCTCCGGCCCGTGGTAGACGGCGTACATGCCGGCCATGACGGCGAGCAGCACCTGCGCCGTACAGATGTTGCTGGTCGCCTTCTCCCGCCGGATGTGCTGCTCACGGGTCTGCAGGGCCAGCCGGTACGCCTTGTGCCCGTCCGCGTCCACGGACACACCCACGAGCCGCCCGGGCAGGCTCCGGGCGAACTTCTCGTGTACGGCCATGTAGCCCGCGTGCGGCCCGCCGAAGCCCATCGGCACACCGAACCGCTGCGTCGTACCGACCGCGATGTCCGCCCCGAGCTCACCGGGCGACTTCAGCAGGGTCAGCGCGAGCAGGTCGGCGGCGACGGTGACCAGGGCACCCAGCTCGTGCGCCTGCTCGATGACCGGCTTGATGTCGCGTACGGCACCGGAGGCGCCGGGGTACTGGATGAGCACGCCGTTGATCTCACGCCCGGCGACGTCGGCCGGAATCCCGTCGCTCAGATCGGCGACGACGACCTCCACGCCGGTGGGCTCGGCCCGGGTCTCGATCACGGCGATGGTCTGCGGCAGCACGTCCGCATCGACGAGGAAGAGCCCCTTCTTGTTCTTCCCCATGCGCCGGGACAGCGCCACAGCCTCCGCGGCCGCGGTCCCCTCGTCGAGCAGCGAGGCACCGGAGGTGGGCAGACCGGTGAGGTCGGCGACGACGGTCTGGAAGTTGAGGAGGGCTTCGAGCCGCCCCTGCGAGATCTCGGGCTGGTACGGCGTGTAGGCCGTGTACCAGGCGGGATTCTCCATGACGTTCCGCAGGATGACGGGCGGGGTGAAGGTCCCGTAGTACCCGAGTCCGATCATGGAATCGAGAACCTGGTTCCGATCGGCAAGCGAACGCAGCTCGGCAAGCACCTCGGCCTCGGTACGAGCCCCCGGCAGCTTCAGGACATCGTCGGCGTTCTTGATCACATCCGGCACCGCGGCGGCGGTGAGCTCGTCCAGCGAGCCGTACCCGACCTGCGCGAGCATCTTGGCGCGGGCCCCGTGGTCGGGGCCGATATGGCGCTGTTCGAAGGGGATACCCTGCTCGAGCTCGGCGAGCGGAATGCGGTGGGCGGTCATTGCGGAGGCCTCCTGGTCTGACACGACCTTCGAGGGGCACCACGGCACGGGTACCCGGACGGCCTCCCCCTCTGTCATCTCAACCTGAGAGCTTCACCGGGTCCGCTCAAGAGCTCCCGGCTTTCACCGTCGGTGAGAGCGGAAGCCGTCGACACCCGCCCTGCTTTCCAGAGTGACCTCGTCCGTGCGGTACGTGAGCCTGAGAGATTCCGGGGAGGATTTGCTCCTTCGGCGCCTCCGAAGTTCTCCGGAGGACTCTCCCGCACGGGGTCAGCAGCCGCTGTCAGCCTACCAGCGAGGGCAACGACCGGGCCTTCGAGTGGCCACCTTGCCCAATGTGTTCTTTTGTAGTGCTTACGGATGAGTTGCGAGTCGAGAACCAGTGGAGGGCCCCGTGCAGACCGACATCGATCCGCGCAATCTGATCGGCCGCAAGGCGTTCGACCGCAACGGCACCAAGATCGGCACCATCGACGAGGTCTACCTCGACGACGCGACCGGCGTGCCGGAGTGGGCCGCCATACGCACCGGCCTGTTCTCCCGGGACGCCTTCGTCCCTCTGGAGCCCAGCGAACTGGTCGAGGGCACCCTCCACATCCCCTTCGACCGCTCCCTGATCAAGGACGCTCCCGACTTCGGCGTAGGCCGCCACCTATCCCCCGAACAGGAACTCCAGCTCTACCACCACTACGGCCTGGACGTGGCCCCACCTCCCCCGTTCCCGGACCGGGATTTCGGCAGGCTGGCGGGGACGGAGGACGCAGAGCCCTGAGGCGCGGTCAGGGATGGCCGCCGACCACGAACGCCGCACGGGTGGTGCGGGTGGGAACCCGTACCCGATCACGCACGCATGCCGTCCACCGAGGCTCCCGCCACCAATGGCAACGGATCAGCCGGCTCCAGCTCAGGATCATCGACCCGAAACGTCCGCACACGCCCCACCTCGGACCCCGGCGTCTCGAACCGCACCGTCACCCGCCCCAGCCCACTCCCCTGCACCCACCCATGCCCGAACTCGGCATGCCGCACATCATGCCCCGCAGACCACCGCCGCTCGACAGCCACGACCTGCTCCGCCACAGCCCCGTCCTCCCCCTCCTCCTCCGCATGCTCCACCCCCTCCCCGGCCGTCTGCGCAAACGCGGCCTGCGCGAACAGGTCCTCCTGCGTGTAATCGGCAAGCCCACTCACCCCCACCCCCAACAACCGCACACCCCCCGTCGTGTCCACGCCCTCCAGCAGCCGAGCCGCGGCCTCCCGCACCACCGCAGGATCATCGGTCGGCCCCCGCAACGTCTCCGACCGGGTCAACGTCGAGAAGTCGTACCGCCGCACCTTCAACACGATGGTCCGCCCGGACAGCCCCGCCCCCCGCAACCGCCGCACGCACCGATCGGCCAGCCGCTGCACCTCCATCCCCACCCGCAGCCGGTCGTGAATGTCCACGTCATACGTGTCCTCGACGGACACCGACTTGGTCTCCCGCTCGGCCACCACGGGCCGGTCGTCATGGGCCAGTGCCATGGCGTAGAGCGCATGCCCGTGCGCCTTGCCCAGCAGCCGTACGAGCTCGTCGTCCCCGGCCTCGGCGATGTCGTCGACCGTCGTGATCCCGGCCCGCCGCAGATGGTCCCCCGTCGCCGGCCCCACCCCCGGCAGGGTCCGCACCGGCATCGGCCCCAGCAACGCCCGCTCGGTGCCGGGCTCGATCAGCACCAGCCCGTCCGGCTTGGCCTCCTCGGAGGCGATCTTCGCGAGCATCTTGGACGCGGCGAGCCCCACGGACCCGGTGAGGCCCGTGACGGCCCGTATGTCGGCCCGCAGCTTCTCCCCGACCAGCCGGGCCGAGGCCGCGTCCCAGGCCGTCTGACCGGCCTCCAGGTCCACGAACGCCTCGTCCAGGCTGAGCGGCTCCACCAGGGGCGACAGCGCGTGCAGCATCCCCATCACCTGCTCGCTGATCGCCCGGTAGAACCCGAAGCGCGGCACCAGATACGCGGCGTTCGGCGCCAGCCGCCGCGCCTGGGCCATCGGCATCGCGGACCGCACCCCGAAGACCCGCGCCTCGTACGAAGCCGTGGCCACCACCCCACGCGGCCCCAGCCCGCCCACGACCACGGCCTTCCCGCGCAGACTCGGCTTGGACGCCTGCTCCGCCGAGGCGTAGAAGGCATCCATGTCGAGATGCAGGATCGTGGGCGCGTTTCTCACATGTCCGATGCTGCCCTACGCCACTGACAATGCCCCCGGCCTGAAGACGACCGCCCGGTGTCGCTCCCTCTAGACGGCCCGGTTGCGCCGCCGCGCCAGCTCGTCGGTCGGGTTCTGCCCGATCAGTGTCTCGCCGGTGTCGATCCGCTCGCCGTGCAGCTGCGAGAGCGCGCTCTCGACATCCCGCCACACCACACCGACGGCGATCCCGAAGATGCCCTGCCCGCCCTGGAGCAGCGCGTGGACCTCGTCGGGTGAGGTGCACTCGTAGACGGTGGCACCGTCACTCATGAGCGTCATGCGCTCCAGGTCCCGGAAGCCGCGCTCGCGCAGATGCTGCACGGCGGTGCGGATGTTCTGCAGGGACACACCCGTGTCCAGGAACCGCTTGACGATCTTCAGGACGACGACGTCCCGGAAGCTGTAGAGCCGCTGGGTCCCCGACCCGTGGGCGGGCCGCACGCTCGGCTCGACGAGCCCGGTGCGCGCCCAGTAGTCGAGTTGCCGGTAGGTGATGCCGGCGGCCGCACAGGCCGTCGGCCCGCGGTAGCCGATCTGCTCGGACGCCATGGACGTCGCCCCTCCGCTGCTCGGCACGGCCGCCGGTCGCTGCGGAGCGTGATCGGCCGCGCTGCCGTGAAGCGGGTACGGAAAGCTTCCCCCGACCTCGCGTCCGGGGGCACCCCCAGCCGTACCGTCGCCGCTGCTTCTCACGCCGACCTCCGTCCTTGACCTGCCTCCTCGACGGTAGGCAGCCACCAGGGGTGCGTCAACGACCGCCACACTCGGCACGCCGAGTGATAATCACCCTAAGAGTGGTTTCCCGTACCCCACCGCGGGGAAAGGCTAGCCGAATGCGCTCGGAGCGGGCCGCAGGACGCTCTCACTCCCCGCCGGCAAATGCCGGCATTTCGCCCCGGACCGACCGAAGCCGGCCCGCCACGGACCGCTGGTCCGCCGAGCGGGCCGCGCCTCACTGGCTGCTGGTGCCGAAGTCCTCCGGGGAGATCTGGTCGAGGAACTCGCGGAACTTCTCCACCTCGTCCTCCTGCTCGTCCGGGATCGCGATGCCCGCGTCGTCGAGCACGCCGTCGCTGCCGTAGATCGGCGTCCCGGTGCGCAGGGCCAGCGCTATGGCATCGGAGGGGCGGGCGCTCACCTCGACTCCGCTGGCGAAGACCAGCTCCGCGTAGAAGACGCCCTCACGCAGGTCCGTGATGCGCACTTCCGTGAGCTCCTGGCCGACGGCCTCCAGCACGTCCTTGAACAGGTCGTGGGTCAGCGGTCGTGCGGGGGCCATGCCCTGCTGGGCGAAGGCGATCGCCGTCGCCTCCCCGGGCCCGATCCAGATGGGGAGGTAGCGGTCGCCTCCCACTTCACGCAGGAGCACGATCGGTTGGTTGGAGGGCATTTCGACCCGGACACCTACGACATCGAGCTCGTTCACACAGCAACCCTAGGACGTGCCCGGGACGTTTGGGTAGTCGGGCAGAGATTGGGGGGCCGATCCGGCCTCGGCGGACGCGCCGGGCTCAGGGCAGGCGCACCCCGAGCGCGGTCCGTACGAGGGCCGCGTGCAGCTTCACGGTGAGCGCCGCCAGCTCCTTGGTACGGGCCTCCGCGTGGGCCCTGGTCTGCGGATTGCGGTGCCGCTTGAGCGGGGCCACCACCTGGTCCACCAGCCCGGCCTCACGGTCGGCGGCGGCCTTCATCGCCCTCAGGTGCCGTGGTTCGATCCCGAACCGCCCGAGCTCCACGACGAGCGCCGCGACGGTGACCGCCTCCGCGTCGTACGCCCCGTCGGGCAGCGGTGCGAGCAGCCCGTACGACTCCCACTCCTTGAGCTCGTCCTCGCCGATCCCGGCGGCGGCGAGCAGCTCGGCCTTGCCGATCCGGGCCGCCGTGGGCCCTTCGACGACCTCCAGGACGGGCTCGCCGTCCCGCTGACGACCCACCGCGGGCAGTGGGACCGCCTCGCCGCGCTCCATGGCGTCCAGGTGCTCGCGGATCACCTTGAGCGGCAGGTAGTGGTCCCGCTGCATCCTCAGGACGTGCCCGAGGCGCTCCACGTCGCCGACGGTGAACTTGCGGTACCCCGAGGGGGTCCGCTGCGGCTCGATGAGCCCTTCCGACTCCAGGAAGCGGATCTTGGAGATGGTGACTTCCGGGAACTCGTCGCGCAGCACGTTCAGCACCGTGCCGATGCTCATCAGTCCGCTGTCCGTGGCGGCGGTGCCGTGGCCGGCACCACCGCTCGGTGTTTGAAGCATGGACATTCCCTGGGGTCCCCCCGGACGGTGTCCGGGAGCGGGTCAGTAGCCCCGCTGGCTCGCGTAGAAGACCAGCCGGTACTTGCCGATCTGGACCTCGTCGCCGTTGTTCAGGGCGACCTGGTCGATCCGCTCGCGGTTGACGTACGTGCCGTTGAGGCTGCCGACGTCGGCCACCGTGAACGAGCCGTCCGCTCCGCGGCGGAACTCCACGTGCCGGCGCGAGACCGTCACGTCGTCCAGGAAGATGTCGCTCTGAGGGTGACGGCCGGCCGTGGTCAGGTCGCCGTCCAGGAGGAAGCGGCTGCCCGAGTTCGGTCCGCGGCGCACGACCAGCAGGGCGGAACCCAGCGGCAGCGCGTCGACGGCCGCCTGCGCCTCGGGAGAGAGCGCCGGCAGCTGCGTCTGACCGGTGACCTCGGCGTCGTAGGCCTCGAGGCCGGAGATCGAGATCGTGGAGGTCGTCTCGGACGGACGCTCCGGCGTCGCCCCCGCCCGTAGGGGAGCGCCGCAGTTGGAGCAGAAGCGGCTGTTCTCCGCGTTGCGGTTACCGCACCTCGTACACACCAGGGCCGACATAGGGGAAAACCCTCCACCCGTACTTGAGGTTGACGGTTGCCCGAAACCTATGCCGCCGGACTGCGCAGGGTCAACAGACGGCGCGCCCTGACCTCCGGGAATGTCACCGCCCGACCCGCCGACCTGGTCCCGGAACAGCGGACGCTGGCCTTCCGCGTCGGGCTGTGCGCGATGACGAGCAGTGGCATTGTCACTGCCCTCTCGCGCGCTCTTGCCGAACAACTTCGCAAACAACTTCACGGGCGATTCCCCTTGACCGAAACAGACCCGCCCGTGGGGCAGGACGAACCCTGACTCAATACGCCGGTCGACCCGGACATCCTCACAACGTCCGTATCCACCAGACAGTTTCCACCACGCACCACCCATTCGGTGCGCCGACCCCCCGCAACCTCATGCCCCTGCCCGACGCCCCCCATGCACCCCCGGTTCACTGGGAGGACGACCGAGCGTAGTCAGGCCGCTTCGCGGCTCGCAAGGCGTCCACGACGATCTTGTTCGACCGGTCGACGGTGACGGTGGCCTGCTCCTTCTCAAGAGTCTGCACCACGCCTCCCGGGATGTTGAGCGCCGGCTCCAGATCCGCCGGCTTGCCGATGACCTTGAAACGATAGGGCGCGTTGATCTTGTTCCCATCGACGCTGACGCTCTTGCCGGAGTCCGAGAGATACGTGCCGGCCACGACGCGTACGCCGTTCACCTGGATCGCCTCCGCCCCCGCGGCGCGCAGCTCCTGGATCGCGTCGAGCAGCATGTCCGCCTCGACCGTCCCCTTCGTGTCCTCGATCGTCATCGTGATGCCGGGACCCTGCGCGGCCACCGTGCCCGCCAGAATGCCGAGTTGCCTCTCCTTCTCGACGGTCTGCTTGCGGGCCTCCTCGGCCTGGTCGGAGCTGTTCTCCAGCTCGTCGCGCTGCTTCTCCAGTCCTTGCTTCTCGTCCTCAAGACGCTGGGTACGGTCGTCGAGTTCATCGAGGATGCGAACAAGATCCTCCTGGCGTGCTCCGCGCAGCGCGCTGTCACTGTCGCTGTTCGAGGCCACCTGGACGGCCAGGCCGAAGCCGAGGCCGAACAGCAGCAGCGCGACGATGAGTTGGGCACGACTGACGCGCGGCGGCCACAGTCCCTTGACGAGCCGCTGCCGGCCGGTCAGCTCGGTCTTCGGCGCCTCCTCCGCGGCCTCTCCTGCCTCCGGGGCCGTCGCGGGCACTTCTTCGGGCAGTTCCTTGCGGAGCCTGTTCTCGGGCTTCTCCTCGTTCTCGCTCATCGCCTCACGCCCGGAACACGTGCCGACGGATCGCCGCGGCGTTCGAGAAGATCCGGATGCCGAGGACCACGACGACACCGGTGGACAGCTGAGCACCCACGCCCAACTTGTCGCCCAGGAACACGATCAACGCGGCCACCACCACGTTGGACAGGAACGACACCACGAAGACCTTGTCGTCGAAGATCCCGTCGAGCATGGCCCGCAGACCACCGAAGACGGCGTCGAGCGCCGCGACGACGGCGATCGGCAGATAAGGCTCGACGACCGCCGGAACCTCAGGCCGGACCAACAGTCCGGCCACGACTCCCACGACGAGGCCCAGTACGGCGATCACGATGTGCCCTTCTCAGTCTTCTCGGTCTTCGGCTGTGCTGTACGTACGATCACACTCGGTGCTGCGGGCAGCCGGAGGTCGCTCTCCACCGAGATGGCGGTCCGGATGCCGTAGTCCTCTTGCAGGGCGTGCAGATACAGCCCGTCGGCGCTGTTCTGGAACGTGGTGCTCAGCTGCTTGCCGTTGCCCACGGCGAGCACCGTATAAGGCGGCACCAGTGGCTTGTTGTCGACCAGTATCGCGTCCCCGGCGGCCCTGATCGCCGACAGCGCGGTCAGCCGCTGCCCGTTGATGGAGATGGCCTCGGCGCCCGACTCCCACAGCCCGTTGACGACCCGCTGCATGTCCCGGTCGCGGACCCTCCCGGTGTCGGAGAAGTCCGTGGTCTCGCGCGGGTTGCCGTTGCCGCCGGAGGTGGCTTCCTTGGCGTCGTTCACGACCAGCTTCACACCGGGACCGTGCACCGCAACGGCACCCGACAGAACGCCCACCAGCTCCGACTGGTCCCCGGTCCCGCTCCTCTTCAGAGCCTCCCGCTGCCGCGTGCTCACCTCGTCGCGCAGCTTGTCGACGGAGCCCTCCAGCTTGTCCGCGGTCGCCGTCTCCCGGTCGATCCGGTCGATCAGCTCCTGGCGCTCCTTGGCCACCACAGGAGCCGCCACGCGCGCCTGTGCCGCCCCGACGGTCACCACAAGGGCCGCGAGCACGAGCCCGCCGGCCAGACCCAGCCGCGCCCGGAGCGTCTTGGGCATCCCGCCGGCGCCCTCGGCCTTCTTGCGGGCGGCAGCCTCGGCGTATCCGTCGTCGAGGCTGTGGTCCATGACGTTGGTGAGCAGGAACATGGACGCGTCCGGCCGCGAGGGGCGCGTCGGTGTGCTCCGAACGGGGGGGTGCTGCGGCATGCCGCACATCGTCGCACGTTGCGACCACTACCTCCGAATGGCCCCACCGGCGTGCCGGACAGGCCCCCTTGGGGACACCTGTCCGGCACGCACCCGTGCTGCGTCTTTCAGCGGCCCGCGCTGTCCACCACGGCCGACCACTCGTCGAGCAGGGCCTGCGCGGAGGCGTCGTCCGGCCCCTCCGCCCACAGATGGGTGACGGCCTCGGCGGGGTCGGGCAGCACCATCACCCAACGCCCGTCGGTCTCCACCACCCGTACACCGTCGGTGGTGTCCACAAAGCGATCTCCGGCCGCCTCGACGACCCGCCGCATCACAAGTCCCTTGACGGCCCAGGGAGTCGCCAGATCCCGCTTGAGGACGTGCGCACGCGGGATACGAGCGTCGATCTGGCTGAGCGTGAGCTGCGTCCGCGCCACCAGCCCGATCAGCCGTACAAAGGCCGCCGTACCGTCGAAGACACTGCTGAACTCCGGGATGATGAATCCGCCCTTGCCGTCACCGCCGAAGATGGTCGAGTCGTCGCCACCGACCCGGGTGAGGTCGTCGGGTGAGGTGGTCGTCCACTCGACCTGCGTACCGTGATACGCCGCCACCTGCTCGGCGATCCGCGTCGTGGTCACCGGCAGCGCCACACGACCGCTGCGCCGCTCCGCGGCGACCAGGTCGAGCATGACGAGCAGCGCCCGGTCGTCCTCGATGATCCGCCCCTTCTCGTCGACGAGAGAGAGCCGCTCACCGACTGGATCGAACCGCACGCCGAAGGCCGCCCGCGACGAGGCCACGATCTCGCCGAGCCGCACAAGCCCGGAACGCCGCTGGTCACCGGTCTCCGTGGGCCGGGACTCGTCGAGACCCGGGTTGATGGTCAACGAGTCCACGCCGAGCTTGCCGAGCAGACTGGGCAGCACGAGCCCGGAACTGCCGTTGGAGGCGTCGACGACGACCTTCAGCCCGGACTCCTTGATCCCGGTCGTGTCGACGTTCCGCAACAGCGACCCGGTGTACGAGTCGAAGACGCTTGCCGGGAAGTGCAGGTCACCGATCTCGCCGGGGAACGCACGCCGGTACTCCTGCCGCGCGAACACCCGGTCCAGCTTCCGCTGGCTGCCCTGCGACAGATCGGCCCCGTTCCCGTCGAAGAACATGATGTCCACGGAGTCCGGTACCCCGGGCGTGGTCCGGATCATGATCCCGCCGGCACTGCCGCGCGCGGTCTGCTGGCGAGCTACGGGCAGCGGTACGTTCTCCAGATCGCGTACGTCGATGGCGCTGGCCTGCAGAGCGGAGATCACCGCCCGCTTGAGCGCGCGGGCACCGCGGGAGTGGTCGCGGGCCGTGGTGACCGTGGAGCCCTTCTTGAGGGTCGTCGCGTAGGCACCGGCCAGGCGGACGGCGAGCTCTGGTGTGATCTCGACGTTCAGGATGCCGGAGACGCCACGGGCGCCGAAGAGATGGGCCTGGCCCCTGGACTCCCAGATGACCGAGGTGTTGACGAAGGCGCCTGCCTCGATGGTCTTGAACGGGTAGACCCGCACGTTCCCCTGCACGATCGATTCTTCACCGATCAGGCACTCATCACCGATGACCGCGCCGTCCTCGATCCGTGCGGCACGCATGATGTCGGTGTTCTTGCCGACGACGCAGCCACGCAGATTGCTGTGCTGTCCCACGTACACGTTGTCGTGCACCACGGCCTTGTGCAGAAAGGCACCGCTCTTCACGACGACATTGGAACCGACGACGGTGTGCTCACGAATTTCGGCGCCGGCCTCGACCTTGGCATAGTCACCGATGTACAGCGGCCCGCGGAGAACGGCATCGGGATGCACCTCGGCGCCCTCGGCCACCCAGACCCCCGGGGAGATCTCGAACCCGTCGATCTCGACGTCGACCTTGCCCTCCAGGACATCGGCCTGCGCCTTCACATAGCTCTCGTGCGTGCCGACGTCCTCCCAGTAGCCCTCAGCGATATAGCCGTAGATCGGCTTGCCTTCCTTCATCAACTGCGGAAAGACATCGCCGGACCAGTCGACGGGCACATCGGGCTCGACATAGTCGAAGACCTCGGGCTCCATCACATAGATCCCGGTGTTCACCGTGTCCGAGAAGACCTGCCCCCAGGTCGGCTTCTCGAGGAAGCGCTCGACCTTTCCTTCCTCGTCGACGATCGTGATGCCGAATTCCAGTGGATTGGGCACACGCGTCAGACACACGGTGACGAGCGCACCCTTTTCCTTGTGGAAATTGATGAGCTCGGTGAGGTCGAAGTCGGTCAGCGCATCGCCGGAAATGACGAGGAAAGCATCGTCCTTCAACGCCTCTTCGGCGTTCTTGACGCTTCCGGCGGTACCGAGTGGCTTCTCCTCATTGGCATAGGAAAGCTCCATTCCGAGCTCTTCGCCGTCACCGAAGTAGTTCTTGACCAAGGAGGCCAGGAACTGGACAGTTACGACGGTCTCGTTCAGCCCATGCCTTTTGAGCAGCCGCAGTACGTGCTCCATGATCGGGCGGTTCACCACGGGTAGGAGCGGTTTGGGCATGCTCGAGGTCATGGGGCGAAGGCGTGTGCCTTCGCCTCCGGCCATCACGACGGCCTTCATGTCGGAAGCGTCCTCCTCAAAGAGACGACGGTCTGGCCGACTTCACCCGTCAGATTGTCCCGCACTTCTTCACCGGAGGCCATCTGGCCGCTACGGCCGCAGCAATCGGCGAGTTCAGTCGGCCATGGCGTCCGCACGGACCAGGCGGCGGACTTGTACCACGTAGAGGACTCCTGCCCACCAGTAGAGCGTTGTACCCCATCCGGCGAACGCCCATCCGAAAATAGCAGCGAGTGAGTGGATCCATCCAGATCCGTCACTGAGCAGGAGCAACGGGAAAGCGTACATCAGGTTGAACGTGGCTGCCTTCCCCAGGAAGTTCACCTGCGGCGGCGGATAGCCGTGCCGCCTGAGGATGCCCACCATCACCAGGAGGACCAGCTCTCGCAGTAGAAGTACAGCGGTCAACCAGATTGGCAGAATCTCGCGCCAGGTGAGACCGACCAAAGTCGAGAGAATGTAGAGCCGGTCGGCCGCGGGATCGAGGAGCCGGCCCAGACTGCTGATCTGGTTCCAACGCCGCGCGAGCTTGCCGTCCAGGTAGTCACTGACTCCGCTCAGAGCCAGCACCAGCAGCGCCAACCCGTCACTCTTCGGCCCCCCGAACTCAGGCCTGAGGATCAGCCACAGGAAGATCGGCACGCCGACGAGACGCGCCATGCTGAGGATGTTGGGGATGGTGAGGACACGGTCCGTCTGGACACGCGTCTCCTGGACCTCCACCCGGGGGCCTCCTGTGGGAAACGAGCCAACGATGCCCCCTGACCTTACCCCAACGCAAAAAAGCTCTGGCCCTCGGGCTTGTGTGCCCAAGAGCCAGAGCTCTAAAAGGAGTTCGGCGGCGTCCTACTCTCCCACAGGGTCCCCCCTGCAGTACCATCGGCGCTGTAAGGCTTAGCTTCCGGGTTCGGAATGTAACCGGGCGTTT